>JBKPSD010000077.1:0-10863 GCA_046734935.1 Nitrospirota bacterium | reverse complement strand
CAATGCGGCAGATCGAAATTGATCACGTGACCGATATTGGCCACATCGATTCCCCGTGCGGCAACATCCGTGGCGACAAGCACGCGAAAGAGCCCGCGCTTAAACCCATCAAGCGCACTTCGGCGTTGTGAAAAACTTCGGTCGCCATGCAAGACGCCAACCCGATGTCCTGCACGACTGAGCACACGCCCCACATGATCGGCCCGGTGCTTGGTCCGAGTAAAGACCAGGACCGTCTCCTTCTCTTGTTTCAAGAGAGAAAGCAGTAAATCCGGCTTATCGGTATGCGTCGTATAGTGCAGCGCCTGCGTCACGCCGTCCGCTGTCGTGGCCGGCGGCGTCACCATAACCCGAACCGGGTCGTTGACGGTGCCTTGTACGAATTGCGACAGATCGGACGGTAGCGTGGCGGAGAACAGCAGCGTCTGCCGTTCTTCCGGCAAGGCGGTGAGGATTTGGTCAATCTGGGGCGCAAATCCCATGTCCAGCATCCGGTCGGCTTCATCAAGAACCAGGATCTTCATGCAAAGCAAATTGACCGTGCCGTTCCACATGTGATCGAGTAACCGACCAGGCGTCGCAACAAGGATGTCCGGTCGCTGACGGAGCCCTCGTACCTGCGCTTGCATGTCAGCACCGCCCACAATGACAGTGGCAAAAATCCCAAGATGGCGACCGAGCGTATCGATCGTGGCGAGTATCTGCAGGGCGAGCTCCCGAGTCGGAGCCAGTATCAAGGCCTGCGGCCCACCTTTCGGCAACCGGCTCAACCGTTCGATGATGGGGATGACAAATGCGGCGGTTTTCCCCGTTCCCGTTTGGGCACACCCGATTACGTCACGCCCGCCCAGTGCGGGAGGAATTGCCTGCGCTTGAATCGGAGTTGGGGAAGAGAGCCCTGCCTTGGTGAGATCCTTGACCAATGCCTCGGACACACCAATGTCGCGAAAACTTAATTGAACAGACGTATCCACTACACAATCCTTTCAGTATGATCGCATGATGACGGGATCAGAGAACCGAGGGGAGAAACAACCAGGAAGGGTGCCGCTCCGGACTGGACCTGGTCGCGATGCGATCGCGAAGTCCGTGTTGCTGAAGGTGTCCCGAGCCGGACTCATACGAGGGAACAACCGAGGACAGCATACAGGAGCAGATCGCCGCAGTCAATGAACTGTGGACTCCTCCAAGTTGTCTCAAGGGACTTGGCTACGCACCCCACCCACACCACGATAGACCCTGTCCAATGTATGGGATGTATGGGATATCGCAGAAAGCGTCTAGGCGCAAAAAAAAGGGTGTCACGCTTCATGGCACCTTTTGCCTGTTCGATCAGAGCGAGCCCGGTTACCAGCGATCGCGCTTTCCGCCGGGACCACGGCCACCGCCACCGATTTCAGTCCAAGCGCCGACGCGATACCGTCCGCCAATCTTCCGCCCTCCCCTCCCAGCAACGTCATCCGGCTCCGTGTAACCATTGAACTGCTTCAACCTTATCTTCAAACGTTTTCACAATCATCCCTCTATTGGCAGCGACGGTTTCACCAAATCGCTCAGGGTCACGTACCGGCTCGTGTATGAGGTAAGCAAACCTCAAGCGCATCTGGTGCTGCTTCATTACGTCCAATGTGGCCCATGCGGCGAATTCGCCGTATAAAAACCGTTCGAAAGCCCTAAGTTTGCCGGTGATCTCCCGTCCATCGATGAGCAGTTTGGTTGCGCCTCTTCCTACCGCTTCATCCAGTAGTTCGACGAATTGACTTTGCGCTGCGGATAGTTCGAATTCTCCAATGATGACAGCATCGAGGACGCCGTGTTCCAGCTGTAGTTGCTTGGTATGCATCCTCATCCTGGTTTCTCCGCATTTCTTAGCGAGGGTCGGGGCATTGGTGCGAGCCGAATTGCTCGGTTGATGATTTAATTTTTCGTTTAGTTCATGGACGTAATACACAATGAGCTGTCGTTCCTCTTCATCTAAGGGCCGCTTCGAATAATCGGACAGTAACACTTCGCATGCGTGAGAAAAGCTTTTGAGTTCCTGACGGAGAACACTCATACAACACCCCCTTGTCGGTGATATGGGTAAAACTAGGGGCATTTGGGCATAGTGAACATACTGAAGTCGCAAGCTGTCCGATACTGTCAAAAATAACAGCAGAGGTAATCTTACAGACAAGGCGGTTGTTCGACGACGACAGGTGTTTTCCGCTCACACCAGGCGTCTGAGAATATCCTTGAGCACCGGCCCAAGGCGTTCAGACGGAAATATGGCTTATGGAGAGATAACTCTTGCGAAGACATGGTGGAAGAGCCGGCAGCGTACACACCGCTGGCGCAGCGAAATTTGTTCTATTTCAACCACTGTCAATGTTAACAGTTCCCGCCGATGCCAAGATGTGCTACTGGGATCACCCTAAGAAGAGTTCGTTCAGAGGAAACATTGCAGGTTCGGGAATAGGCGGCGGCGTGTTGATGATCGCAGGAGGTTTCGTATGATCGCGGTCATGGTGCGGTTCCAGTACGAAAATGAATTCAACGAGGCGCGTCTCCAGCAAATCGCAGAGAGTGCTCGCAGCAAGTTTCTAGGCATGCCAGGTCTACGGTCTAAGACCTTCACCGTGGATGCAGCTAGACGCCAAGCACTCAATTTCTACGTTTGGGAGTCAGAAGAGGCTGCACAGAAGTTTTATTCGCCACAAATGATTGAGGGGGTCGCCAAAATCTACGGCGTCCGCCCGAGCATCGAATACCTGAAGCTTGCCGCACTTGTTGAAAACCCGCCGTCCTCCACAACCGTCTAAGAAGCTCGCTTTATGCGAATCGAAATCCTGTGTGATCCTCGCTTTCGCCCGCTTTGCTCGCGAATTTCCAAACCAGGTTTTGTACTCGTTGCCGTTCGTTGTCCGTCAATTTTGCGAACTTAACCCCGAATGTATCCCCGTCACTCCAGCACACTTGAGTCCTACAAAGGCGTAGCGGAGGATGTCCGTCACTAAATCTTATCGATAATGTGAGGCTGCTACCCGTGGCCACCGGCTGGCTTCCGACAATGCGGCAGCCTTCCATTGACAATTCTACAAGTTGACCATCTGCACGTGACTTCTGATCACATTCACCGCCTTCATTGACATACGTGACGCAAGCCTGAAGCGCAACGCGATGCGTATTCCGACGGTCAAGGTCCGCAGTTCGCGACGTACGATTGACCTGGATTTCATCGCTTCCCCACTTATCTTCGAGATAGCGACTTTCATTCCGCGTCGGCATGGTGCGCCTCCTCTCGAATATCACCTATGTCAAGCCTAGCTGTGCCGATTTCCATATGCATTCCCAAAAGGGGCTATTTTGCTGCCCCCTGGAAGAGGGGGGCAGCTGTTTTGGGACTGTGGCTAGCTTGGGGAGAGCGGTGCAGGACCCGGTTCGTGACGGGCGATGATGTCGCTCGGCGATCGTCTCAGGCAGGTTTTCCAGCAGGCACTTGCACGGGCTTCCGATGAAATTTGCGACGCAGCCAATTCATACTTTTTTGAATCGTCTCTCGGCCAAGGATCCACCGTTGAAGTTTAGACTTTCCCGGTACATCTGCCAACGCGACCCCTAAGAGTATCGGAAAAAGGCCCGAGGCCGGAGTCAGGAACATCACGACACCCAGGATGACAAGGACGACGGCAACCGCATTTTTTAGAATACGGATGGGTATCCGGATCATCGTGGGCTTTCGACCGAGCCAGTCGTAGCGCTTTGGGTGGGTAAAGTAGTCTGCAGGCATTCGAACAATCAGCCAGGGAATAAGAATGGCGATGGCGATGAAACCAATGCCTGAAGCCGTGGAAACCCAGAGCAGTGTTTCTTTTGAGAACCAGTCTTCCATACAATACCGTCATGCTACTCACAGAGCCGAAGACCAACAACCAGGGAAACGCCGAGGCTTTTAAAGTCTTACCTAGCGTTTTAAAGAGCATTGAGCCAGGCTTGCGGAACGTGTGACGCAGCAGGAACTAGCGGAGGAGAAGCCAGGACACGCTTTTCGTACCCTCTTCAGTATGACAGAAAAGGATTTACATTTAGTCCCAGGGACCCTGTGGACCACGCTGTTGGAACGTACGGCCGATGCCAGCCGGTCCGGCGCAATACAAAGTCTCCCTACGACCATGGAAGTGATCGAGCAAGACGGCATCCCGTTTCAGGTGCGGATTCTGCAAACCACGTCCACGAAAGCGCGAGCTAAAGTCAGTCCATCGAATGTCAATCCGTTTCTTCCATACGACCCCGGACTTTTTGTCGCCCCGATTTCGCCATCACACATCGTCTTGCTGAATAAATTCAACGTGGTCGAGCATCACCTGGTAATTGTCACTCGAGCATTTGAAGATCAACAATCTCAGCTTACTCAACAAGACTGCGAAGCGCTCCTCATCGGCCTTACCGAAATCGACGGACTCGCGTTCTATAATGCGGGGCCCGACGCCGGCGCCAGCCAGTCACACAAACATTTGCAATTGGTACCGTTCAATCCGACAATCGCACCGCTGCCAATCGACCCGCTCTTGCTTTTCCCTCAAGCCGACAGCATGGTCGGTACCGTACCAGGCCTACCCTTCCGTCATGTTGGTGCGCCGATGGATCCGGACTGGACCAATCCAGAAAAACACAGCGGCGCTTCCCTGCACGCCAGCTATCGCAAGCTGCTTCGCGCGGCCGGTCTGTCGGTTGACCCAACTGCGGGCAGTCACATGCCGACCGCTCCCTACAACTTGCTCATGACGCGAAAGTGGATCCTTCTTATGCCACGATCGCAGGAATGTTTCGAGGGGATTTCCATCAATGCGTTGGGCTTTGCTGGGATGCTCCTCGTTAACAACGAGCAGCAACTCGCGACACTGAGAAGGTTCGGTCCCGTCACCGCCCTTCAAAAGGTGACCGATCCATTTTGAGTATTGCAGCTTAGAATCTGCTTTCGAGAGAGAACCACCGCGCCCGATCGCCGACGCGACGCGTCAGCACTTGTGTCGCCCTGGACGATTCTCGCAAGAAGGAAGAGTCCTCAACCCCGCCGACCGTCTCCGCCAGCAGGCTGGTTCCGAGACGCGTGGGATCGGCATTATGCCTGCATTTGCGAGTTCATTGGAACTCGGTTGACTCTATCGATACGCTCTCGATAGGATTTCTTATGCGTCGAATAGCCGCCCTCCTCGTGTTCTTGCTGCTTACCTTCACTTTCAATGCCTACGCATGTCTATTACCACTTCAGCCTGAATCTGCGATAGACTGCTCATCTGCCACTGAGCAGCCGGTACGACAGACGTGTGATGCGTTCCTCCAGTTAGGACCACAATCTCCCGCTTCGTTTGGCCAGGAACTGCCGACCCTCCATTTGGACTCCGACTCGGACACCGCTCCTCGAGTGCACACTTTGGCATTCTTTGTTTTTCGATCGGAACACCCTCCACGCGGTGCCGACACGCCGATTCATCTCTCGATTCCAACCACAGTTCTGAGGATTTGATCCCTCCCCTTGGCCTTCCTGCGTTCGAGACCAGTCAAGAAACTGGCTGCTCCACTTGCTGAACCACGAGCCAATAAAGGGGGATTCATGTCAACCATCCACACGATAAACCGAAGAACATTTCTTTCTGCCGGAACCTCTCTTGTTGCAAGCGGTGCTTCGTTCATGATGTTACCCAATGCGTATGCCACAGCTCGGAGCTCCGAACCGCAGCCTTCGCTAATCCAAGGGGGGCATCACACGGACGATGCGATGGAAAAATGCATTGACCTCTGCCAAGACTGCTATGCCCTGTGCACCAAGACCGTGGGGCATTGTTTGCAGCTCGGTGGACGTCATGCTGCACCTGAGCATATCCGCCTGTTTTTGGACTGCGCGCAGATCTGTGATACCACCGCCCAGTATCTACTTCGCGGCTCATCTCTTCACGAACGAATGTGCGGGCTTTGTGCTGAGGTTTGCCGGCAATGCGCCGACAGCTGCGTGCAAGTAGCTGGAGACGATCAGATGGTCAAGCAATGCGCCGAGATGTGCCGCACCTGTGCGGGATCTTGTGAGCGCATGGCCTCCAAAGTGGCGGCATAGTTGGTTCTCAGCCCGCGTGGGCAGTGTCAGTGCACTGTCCGCGCGGGCACCGATCGGAATCAGAAAACGTGGGCCGACGGCCTCTTGGAAGGCCCGACCGCCGCCATCTGTGAGAAAGGCGGTCGTCTCATCGCAAGCTCCCCACATGTTTGGAACCGCGCTCAGGCTAATATGCTATTGCTGAGCGTCGGCTTTGGGCCGACGCGCCGACCTCTATTGACACAATAGGCGAGCTTCCACACATGCGATTAAACGACTTGAGCTCACAATCGCCGCTCGGGAACATCGCGTGAAGAACTACGGCGTCAGCCGGTAGAAACTCCCTCCAAACACTCCAATTGCAAGCCTCGGCAAAGGATGTACTCCAATCTGTCGGCTCACACTTCAACAACTTAGACAAAGTGCCGAGACTCTCGAAATCTCTTGGGCCATGCTCGAATAGTAGTGCGGAACTCCATGCTCTCGGACAGTGAGCAAGAAAACCGCAGGCATGACCAAGCACCGCTCACTCAAGTGGATTGCCCTCTCCCTGTCATGTCGATTTTGGTCATTGCCGCCGTCGACCGCTCTGTGCACTTGCACTATTCAACTTAATGGCCCTACTCTAGTGCATGGCGGATGCCCATCCCATGGTTAAGTCGAACACACGCCTGCCGGTCCTGGTTGTCTTGTCGTTGATTTACTTAAGTCTCTCCGGGTGTGTCTCGCCGCCGAGCGACACGAAAAGCATGGAGCGCAAGATCAAAGAGTCTTCCGCAGAACAGAACAAGCGAGTGGCACAACAGAATCAAGAGCTTGAACTACTCAAGAACCAGGAACTTCCAAGGCTTCGCGGAGAATTAGAAAAAGCGCAGCATCAAGCCCGGGAGATCCAACGCGCCCAGGATGACCTAAATCAACGCTCAGCTGTGCTTGAGCAACAGACCAGAAAGCTGGAACAACTATCTTCCAAATTGGAGTCCGAAAGCTCCAACCGCCATGCCCAGATCCGGGAAAGTGTGAATGCGCAAGATATGAAGAACAAGTCCGACCGGGACCAACTGCGCAGCGACGTCAATACGCGCTTGGACGACATCAACCGCCAGATGGAATCGCTACGGAAGGATATCCTCGACGCAGTGGCGAAGACGAATGCCGCCTTAGCAAAAGGTGTCGACACTCGGCTTGATTCGATTAATGCCGAAATTCGTGCGATATTACATCGCGTGGAAGAGCTAGAAAGACGCCGGCCTCCCGTAAAAAGATGACTATCCCGTTATGGTGTTAAAAACCCTATGAAGGATACTCGCCAGACCGAGGATCGTCTCACCCCCCGCCCGACCACCGCACCGGGCAGACTGACCAATGCTCTGACCAACATGTGTAAACTTAGGCCCTTTGACCAGTCCTCGACGCCAAGGCACACATTTCTGAATTTCCCTGACAATCGGACATCCTACGGTGGCTCCGTAATTTGCCTAGTTTAACTCCCTGTTCTCCTTCCTTATTATCACCGTAGCATTCTCGCCCCCCTACTGAGTCTACCTCGTCTACCCTGGAGGCAGCCATGGGAAGACATAAAATCGGCCTCATCATTCCGCATCCAGAAGAACAGAAGTGGGACACGGTATGGAAAATCTTCCGGACGCCGAACTTGAACTTGCCCACCCTCGCGGCGCTCATACCGGAGGACGAATGGGACATCGAAATCCAGGACGAGTTGGTGGGGCCGATTGACTTCACACGAGAGTACGATCTTGCACTGATCACCGTCACTACGTCAGTCGCGTACCGGTCATACGAGGTGGCCCGCCTATTCCGAGAACGCGGCGCAAAGATTGTTTTAGGCGGACTTCATCCGTCAACGCTTCCCGAAGAGGCTGCCAACCATGCGGACGCAGTGGTCATTGGCGAGGGCGAGCTCACACTTCCGCGGCTGCTCGACGATTTTAAATTGGGAAAGTTGGAGCGGTTCTACCGCATGCCCTACATGGTCCAGCAGTGGGATCGCCGGCCTCCGCGGTGGGATCTGCTCCCGCCTGGCTATATGTTCCGGGAGGCGCTGACTGCGACTCGCGGCTGTAACTACCGCTGCACGTTTTGCTCGATTCATCTGGCTTTGGGAGGCGGCCAATACGGCTATCGGAAGAAACCGCCGGCCGAGGTCGTGAGGATTGTAGAGAAGATGTCCGGACCGATGGTCATGTTCTGGGATGACGACCTGCTCTCCGATCCGTCCTACACCCGAGAACTCTGTCTTGCGCTGAAGCCGCTGAAACGGAAATGGATGAGCCAGATGAGCGCAACCTATGTCGCCAATCATCCGGACATGCTCAAGATCCTCGCAGAAGGCGGCTGCTCAGCCATGTTCATGGGACTGGAGTCTATCAATCAGGATTCCCTCAAATCCGTCAACAAACAGAACAGCGCGAAGAGCTACGAAGAATTGATCCGGCGCGTGCATGACTATGGAATTGATATTCACGCCGGCTTCATTTGCGGGTTAGATCACGAAGACGTATATCAGTTCGAACGCACGGCCGAATGGGCCACTCGCATGGGCCTTTGCGGCGCGATCTGGCGCATCCTGACTCCGTACCCAGGCACCAAGCTGTTCGATGAACTTAAGGCCGCCGGCCGGCTGCTCACCACCGACTGGACCTATTACGGCGGAGAACACGTGGTGTACCGCCCGGCCAAAATGACCGTCGAGGAATTGTATTGGGGGCAGAAATGGGCCAAAAGACATTTTTATTCGTATCGTTCGATCGGCGAGCGGATGGTGAGGAGAACCGCACAGAACGGCGCTCGTGAATTGCTCAATACGCTCGGGGCCGGGCTAAGCTATCGGTCGATGTTCCAGCTTTCGGCGGAACTGCCGGTAGACGTGTATCGGGATTTGAAGCACCTCCCTCCCCAGGTCATGCCTGCCGCCCATCGTTTCCCGTATCCTGAGAAAGAGGGAAAGCTTGCTTACATCACCTCGCGGTTCCGGAAGGAGTCGAAGCCTCCTCCCTCCTCAGCGGCGGCATGAGGGCACGAGACCCTTCTGCTTTTTGAAAGAAGGCCGAGCCAGGACGCCGACGCGATGAGTCAGCGCATAAGGACGCCGGGGTCGCCAGAGCGAAACTCTCCTCAAAGCCGCCGCCGACCGCCTCGCCACCAGGCTCAGCACAGATGCTCCATCTGGAAGGCAAAGGCATGACTCCAGTCCCTTGGAGAGAGTCCAATGAGTTTCTGAGAAGAAAAGAGCAACAACGCGCGAGATATATGAAAACGCTAATGGGCACCGGCGTTTCAGAGATGTCGACCGCCTTCTTAGGGATTCTGCTACGCTATTTGGTAGCCGTCTCGGCAGGTGGAGGTGTTTCGGTCGCTATTATCAACGTGCCTGGTGGTTGGTAGTTGTCCCGATATATCTTAAACGCAGCAATGGCGATGCCCAGCAGGATAGGGCCCAAGAACAAGCCGATGAACCCAAAGTAGGCGAGGCCCCCAACGGAGGCAAAGAAGAGAAAGAGAACTGGTAAGTCCGCGCCTGAACCGACCAATAGCGGCTGAAGAAAGTTATCCATGAGGCCGACCAGCCCGACACCGACGCCAATCATGACGACCATCTTCCAAAGCGGCGCGGTCCAGAACAGGTAAACCGCCACAGGTCCCCAGACCAATGCAGTGCCGCCGAACGGCAACAAGGCACAGAGGGCACTGATCGCGCCAAGAAACACAGGAAAGGGCACCCCCAGCGCCCAGTACGTCACGCCGGCGGCGAAGCCTTGCGTCGTTGCGGTAAGCAGCGTCCCGCGGACGACAGCGATCATGGTCTGATTGAGGCGATCGAAAATCGCCGCCTTGTGATCCTCATTGAGTGGGACGGCACGATAAAACGCGTCGAACAAGCGCTGACCGTCACGAAAGAAAAAGAAGAGAGTAAACAACATAATCAAAAAATCTGTGACTAATTCGAAGGTATTTCTCGCCAGGCCGCTCACACCCGTCAAGAGTGCGGCACTGACGGCCTTTCCTCCTTCGAGAAGCGACCCCTGAACGTCGCCGTAGGCAACGACAAACCGACCCAAGACCTCTTGGGAGATCGTGCCGATGAGAGGAAGGCCGGAGACAACGGTAGGCAGCCGCTTAAGGCCGCCTCCCTCGACCCACATCATGCCGGTCTCATAAGCGCGAATCGTCTCGGTAATGACGAGGAACAAGAGGTAGGCGACTGGCAACACCGCGACGAACGTGACCGCCAGTGTGCTGACCGCGGCAGACACGGTCGCTTGTCCTGCGGTGACACGGAACAGAGATCGATACAGTGGATAGAACATGCGCGCTAAGATCAGCGCCCACAAGATCGGGGTGAAAAACGGCGCGAAGATCAAGGCCAGCTGGTAGAGGACGAGGAAACACAGTATGAGGAACGCGGTTGTCAGCGTTTGACGAGACATCTATTCGAGGTAAGCCCTTCACTCCAATTCGCTGATAGCTTCTTACCAAGATAGCTCCTCGCCTGGACCAGCCGTACTCTACGGAACCCTTGCAGACATAGGACTCCGGCACGAGGTTGTTAGATGCACACCCGATGTCCAGGCAGCACCGTTTGCATCAGGTACGAAAAGAGGCAGCCCGTCCGTTTGCATGCATTCTGGCTTGACAACCGGTTGTCGATTGGAAACCATGTTGATTGGACAATGTCGCTCAAACGGATGGACAACGTAGGAATTGTCGTCGATGACCTCGGGGCATCGATTGATTTCTTTCACGAGCTCGGCCTCGAGCTCGAAGGCCGGGCC
>JBKPSD010000076.1:0-6331 GCA_046734935.1 Nitrospirota bacterium | reverse complement strand
GCATCGTAAACCCGCCATCGCCCATGAAGGCCACGATCTGGCGTCCTGGATGGGCGATCGCTGCGCCTACCGCATAGGGCAGTCCACAGGCCATCGTCGCCAGCGTCCCGGACGCGGAAAACTCCATCGTGCCCCGGATCTTGATGTGGCGTGCCGCCCACGTCGTGATCGTTCCCGTGTCGCAGCAGATGATGGCGTCGTCCGCCAGATGGTCGTTCAGCCGGTGTGCGACGACTTGGGGCTTCAGCGGCTTGTCCGATCTCGTCCCACGGGCTTCCATGAGCTCGTTCCAGCGGCGCATTTTTTCCTGCGCTCGGGACAAAAAGTCCCGGTTCCGTTTGTGCTGCACAAGGGGCAGGAGTGCCCTAATCACGTCCCAACATTGGCCGACGAGGCCGACGTCAACGGGATAGCGCAAACCGATGCGCGCGGGATCGAGGTCAATCTGGACGGCTCTCGCCTGTCCGGGCTTCGGATAGAATTCCATGTAGGGAAAGCTCGTCCCCGCGAGGATCAACGTATCGCATTCTTGCAGCACTTCCTGCGAAGGCGCCGTGCCCAGGAGACCCACGCCCCCCGTCGTATATGGATGGTCGTCAGGGACGACGGCCTTTCCGAGCAGCGGTTTTACGATCGGCGCTCCCAGTTTTTCCGCCAGCGTAATGACGTCCTGTCGCGCAGCGAGACACCCTCGTCCGGCAAGGATGGCCACCTTCCTTCCCTCATTGATGATACGGGCGGCCTCTTCGAGTTGTCCCTGCGGCGGCAACGGAAGCGGATCGCTGTACAGATCGCCGCTGTGCCGCGCAATATTGGCTTTCGACCGCAAACCATTGGTCGTCCAGTCCTGGATGTCCTTGGGAATCGTGATGTGGGCGACCGTCCGTTTGGAAATGGCGGTTTTGATCGCTTCATCGACGACGTTACAGACATGTTCAGGGCCCATCACGCGCTCGTTGTAGGCGGCGACGTCCATGAATAATTTGTCCAGATCCACGTCTTGTTGATAGTGCGTGCCGATGAGGTCGTGGAACGTATGTCCCGTAATAGCGAGGACGGGCTGCCCATCGAATTTCGCGTCATACAGTCCGTTCAAGAGATGGATCCCTCCCGGCCCTGACGTCGCCAGGCACACCCCCAGCCGGCGCGAGAATTTCGCATACCCGCAGGCGGCGAACGCTGCCGCTTCCTCATGGCGGACCTGCACGAGTTGAATGTCCTTGCTGCGGGTGCGGAGCGCTTCGAAGATGCCGTTGATGCCGTCGCCGGGCAGGCTAAAGATCACGCGAACACCCCAGTCCACAAGGCGGTCCACAAGGATGTCTGCTACGGTGTTCGCCATGACGTCTCCTCTGTTTTGGTGTCGCGTGCTGATGGTGCAATCCCAATGCCCCGATCGGACACATGTGTATTCGTGAAATCCGTGAGTTTTCGCACAGCGCGCACAACGCCAAAACGCACTCGGATTTTCGTCATCGATGGGCAGCTCCCACGGCACATTTCGAAGGCCGCCGTGGTATGAACGTTGCGACGTGAACCGGCTGATATGGGCACGATCAGGATCCCGATCACACAGCGCCACTACAGCCCCTACGAGCGTCCGCGTCACATTCAGGTACCAATCGAACGCCTCGAGGTCTCAGCCTATGTCATCCCAACCGACGGGCCGGAATCCGACGGCACGCTGGAATGGCACCACACGGTGCTGCTGCTCGTCGAAGCCGTAGCCGGCGGGCAATCCAGTCTGGGCTACAGCTATGCGGGCTATGGATCAGCGGCCGTCGTCAAGGAACTGCTGACCGAAATCGTCGTCGGTCACGACGCCCTCTCGGTCGAGGATTGCTGGTGGGCGATGGTGCATGCGGTGCGGAATATCGGCCGCCCGGGCGCGGTGGCCATGGCCATCTCGGCGGTCGACGCGGCGCTCTGGGACCTGAAAGCCCGCTTGCTCAATCTGCCTCTCGTCACCTTGTTGGGATCCGTCCGCGACGGCGTTCCGGTGTATGGAAGCGGCGGATTCATCACCTACGATCTCAAACGGCTGACCGGCCAGTTGGGCGGATGGGTGGAGCAAGGCATTCCTCGAGTGAAGATGAAAGTGGGCCAGGACGCCGAGGAAGACCTGAAGCGCATCGAGGCGGTGCGCCGGGCGATCGGCGATGGACCGGAAATCTTCATCGACGCAAACGGCGGGTATGCGACGAAAGAAGCGTTATCCGTTGCCGACGCCGCCGCGTTACAAGGCGTGACGTGGTTCGAGGAGCCGGTCTCCTCCGACGATCTGGACGGGTTGCGTCTCCTGCGTGAGCGCATGCCCGCGCCGATCGAGGTTGCGGCGGGCGAGTACGGCTATGACCCGTTGTATTTTCGCCGGATGCTGCATGCGCAGGCCGTTGATGTGCTTCAAGCCGACGCCACGAGGTGCTGTGGCATCACCGGCTTTCTCAAGGCGGCCGCGCTCTGCGATGCGGAACCTCTTCCGCTCTCCGCCCATTGCGCGCCCGCCATACACATGCACCCCTGTTGCGCCGCGCGGCCGGTGCGCCACATCGAATATTTCTATGACCACGTCAGGATCGAGCAGATGTTGTTCGACGGCGTCATCGAACCGGTCAACGGCGTGTTGTATCCCGATCGATCGCGCCCGGGAATCGGCCTGGAATTCAAACGGCAAGATGCTCAACGGTATGCGGCATGAGGAATCATGGCACAATTTATTGCGACGGAAGAATTAACGGCTCACCGACGACGGAATCCTACTGACTCACGTCGCGATGCCGTCGATGTGGCGGGGCTTGAGCGCGATCTCCGGTCGGCGGTGCAAGGCGAAGTGCGCTTTGATCCCGGCAGCCGCGCGCTTTATGCCACCGACGCCTCGAATTATCGCCAGATGCCCATCGGCGTTGTGATTCCGCGCAGCATCGACGACGTCGTGCGGACAGTCGCCATCGCCCGCGGTCATGGCGCGCCAATTCTCTCTCGCGGCGGCGGCACGAGCCTCTGCGGCCAGTGCTGCAACGTGGCAGTCGTCATGGACTGGTCGAAGTATCTGCATCACATCCTCGAGTTGGATCCTGAGCGCAAACGGGCCCGCGTCCAGCCTGGCCTCGTCCTCGATGATCTGCGGGATGCGGCCGAGCGGCACCACTTGACGTTTGGTCCGGACCCCTCGACGCACAATCACTGTACGCTCGGAGGGATGATCGGCAACAACAGCTGCGGCGTCCATTCGGTGATGGCGGGAGAAACGGCGGACAATGTCGAATCATTGGAGATTCTCACCTACGACGGCGTTCGAATGTCGGTCGGCCCCACGGACGACGACGCCTACCGCCGCCTCCTGGCCGGCGGCGGCCGGATCGCCGATATCTACCGGCGCCTTCGCGCCCTGCGCGACCGCTATGCGGACAAGATCCGCAAATATTTTCCGCCGATCGCACGCCGGGTCTCCGGCTATAACCTTCCAGCCCTCCTGCCGGAAAACGGCTTCAATGTTGCCCGCGCCCTCGTGGGCTCCGAGAGCACCTGCGTCACCGTGCTCGAAGCGACGGTCCGTCTCGTGCCAAGTCCGCCCGTGCGTTCGCTGGTCGTCCTGGGCTATCCGGATGTGTACAGCGCGGGCGACCACATTCCCGACATCCTCCGCTACCGGCCGATCGGTTTGGAAGGGATGGACGATCGGCTCGTTGACGACATGGTGAAGATGCGTATTCACCCGAAGGACGTCAAACTGCTGCCCCATGGCGGCGGGTGGCTGCTGGTCGAGTTCGGCGGTGACACGAAGGAGGAGGCCGACGCCCGCGCGCGGCAGATGATGGATGGCCTGCGAGCCCTCGCCGACGCACCGGACATGAAACTGTACGACGATCCGCGGGCCGAAAGTGTCCTTTGGACCGTCCGCAAATCCGGTCTTGGAGCAACGGCTCATGTACCCGGCGCGCCGTCGACGTGGGAAGGATGGGAAGATTCCTCGGTTCCGGTGGACCGGCTTGGAGACTACCTGCGCGGACTGCGGAAGCTGTTCGATCGCTATGAATACGGCTGCTCCCTATACGGCCATTTCGGACAGGGCTGCGTCCACACGCGGATCGACTTCGATCTAGAAACCGCAGAGGGGATCAAAAAATTCAGGTCCTTTCTCTTCGATGCCGCCGATCTCGTCGTCGGTTTCGGCGGATCGATTTCTGGAGAGCACGGGGATGGCCAGTCGAAAGCCGAGCTGCTTCCGAGAATGTTCGGACCGGAGCTGATACAGGCATTCGAAGAGTTCAAATCCATCTGGGACCCTGAATCGAAGATGAATCCGGGCAAGGTCGTCAGACCGTTCCGTGTCGATGAAAACCTCCGCCTTGGCACGAGCTACCGTCCCCCCGATCCGCCGACGCATTTTGCGTATGCGTCCGACGACTTCAGTTTCTCAAAGGCATCGATCCGCTGCGTCGGCGTCGGCGAATGCCGCCGCGGGCAGGGAGCAACCATGTGCCCGAGCTACCGGGTAACGAGAGAAGAGATGCACTCAACGCGAGGACGGGCGCATCTCCTGTTCGAAATGCTGCAGGGGAATCCCTTGAGCGGCGGATGGCGCGACCCGCACGTCAAAGAATCGCTGGACCTGTGTCTCGCCTGTAAAGGCTGCAAACACGACTGCCCCGTCAACGTCGACATGGCAACGTACAAGGCGGAATTTCTCTCCCATTACTACGAAGGCCGCCCGAGGCCCGTTCATGCCTATTCCATGGGGTTGATCTACTGGTGGAGCCGGGTCGCGTCCTGTGCGCCGGACGTTGCGAATGTTCTCACCCAAACTCCTGGCCTTAGCGCGATCGTCAAGGCACTCGGCGGGATTGCCGCGGAACGCCGGATGCCTGCCTTTGCTTCACCGACGTTCACCGAGTGGTTCCGCCGGCGCGAAAGACGTCCTGACGGCGAGCTCTCGGTCATTCTCTGGCCTGATACATTCAACAATTACTTTTATCCCGGCACGGCGAAAGCGGCGGTCGACGTCTTGGAAGCTGCGGGATGCCGCGTGAAGATTCCGCCCCGTCCGCTCTGTTGCGGCCGGCCTCTCTACGATTTCGGCATGCTCGATTTAGCAAAGCGCCAAGTGCGGCAGATTCTCGATGTACTCGACAACGACATCACGGCAGGAACTCCGGTTGTGGGCTTGGAGCCCAGTTGCGTCGCCGTGTTTCGGGACGAGTTGCCGAACCTGTTCCCGCATGACGAGGCCGCCAAACGCCTTGCCGGTCAAACAATGACGCTGAGCGAGTTTCTGCGCCATCGACGACCGGACTGGCGCCCAGGGCGCATCGACCGTAGAGCGATCGTCCACGGACATTGTCACCAGAAAGCCATCATGGGATTCACGGCGGAGAGCGAGGTCCTTAAGGAAGCGGCGCGCGAGGTCGACATTCTCGATTCCGGTTGCTGCGGCATGGCCGGCTCCTTCGGCTTTAAACGCGAACACTACGGCGTGTCGCAGCAGATCGGGGAATTGGCTGTTCTCCCGGCCGTCAGGCAGGCCTCGGTCGACGACCTGATCGTCGCCGATGGTTTCAGTTGCCGTGAGCAGATTGCGCAGGGGACGAGCCGCCGGGCCTTCCATACCGCGGAACTCCTCCAACTCGCGTTACACGACGGAGCGTCGTCGTCAGTCTCGGCACGGCCACAGGAAGCGGACTACTTCGCGCGTCATCACCAACTGGGCGAGCCGCGCAGGACGCTGCCCTGGCTGGCCGCAGCCATGGCCGTCGGAATCGTCGTATGGTTGGCCTGGGCCAAGAAGTAGCTGTCGGCATGTTTGCCCGTTTTAACAAAGGAGTCCCATGAAAGTCTTCTGATCTCGGCGTGACAGCAGGCGGTGCATTGACGTGTGGCTCTTCGGGAGTCGCCGGGGCCGAAACTCAAAATCACACCGCAGGTGGAGCCCTCATCTGGCATGTAGAGTCACAGCCACCCTCGCAGCGAGGCGGGACTGTCAATGAGCGGAGTACAGGCAATGAGCCGTTGTATGGTCAGGAGGATCGACACACCGCGCACCAGGCGCGACGGAAGCGGTGCGTCGGAAAACGAGCCTGCCCTTAGCTGCTTCGAAACGAGGAATCAACCAGATGGCTTAGCTTGCGAAGATTGACTTTGATCGCGAGGTCGGCACGCCCTTCGACAACACCTCTCACCGTGATGTTCTGTGGGTTGTTCATTGCTCCCTTCAGGGTGAGCCGATATTGTCGAAGTCCCAAGACCGATGAGACGTTTCCGGAGTAGTTGGTGATCTCTACGGTTGCCGCAATGTCATCGTTCATGACGGAAAATGTTCCAACGTAAACATTAT
>JBKPSD010000075.1:0-56841 GCA_046734935.1 Nitrospirota bacterium | reverse complement strand
CTTCGTGAGTGACCCGACGTCCAGCAGCCGGAGGTCCTTCTTGCGCTTGAGTTCGGTGAGCGCGTCTTCGGCAAACCCCGGCGCGACGACCACCTCCACGAACGTGGACGTGATTTCTTTGGCCGCGGCGAGATCCACCGGCCGATTGAACGCGATCACACCGCCGAACGCCGAGACCGGATCCGTCTCCCGAGCCTTCACGTAGGCTTCTACGGGCGTCGCTCCGAGCGCGGCGCCGCAGGGATTATTGTGCTTGATGATCGCGACCGCCGTCTCGTCGTATTCCTTCGCCAGTTCCAGCGCCGCGTTGGCGTCAAGATAGTTGTTGTAGGACATGGCTTTGCCGTGGAGTATCCGGCCCCGCGACACGGACGGCTCGTTGGACTGCCGCTCGCGATAAAAGGCCCCTTGCTGATGGGGATTCTCGCCGTAGCGCAGAATCTCAGCCAGATCGAACTGCAGAGAGAGCAGTTTGGGGAACTTGACCTCGCCGCCCTGAAGCTGCCGTTCGAGATAAGCCGCGATCACGCCGTCGTAGCGCGCCGTATGCTGAAAGACCTTCATCGCCAGTTCGCGCCGCAACGCGCGCGTGACGGTGTTGTCCTGCAACGCCTTGAGCACGCGGTCATAGTCGGCGGGGTCGACGACGACGAGGACGTCGTCATGGTTCTTGGCCGCCGACCGGAGCATCGAAGGACCGCCGATATCGATGTTTTCGATGGCGTCGTCGAAATGACAGGTCGGTTTGGCGATCGTCGCCTCGAAAGGGTAGAGGTTCACCACCACCATGTCGATCGGACCGATCTGATGTTCCTTCATCTGCTCGACATGCGCCGGGACCGACCGCCGGGCCAGCAGCCCGCCGTGGATTTTCGGGTGAAGCGTCTTGACGCGGCCGTCGAGAATTTCCGGCGAGCCCGTGTATGCAGCCACGTCCGTCACCTCGACGCCCGCCTCCCGCAGCGTTTTCGCCGTGCCGCCGGTCGAGAGAATTTCGGCGCCAAGGGCGGAGAGCCCCTTGGCCAGGTCCACAACGCCGGTCTTATCCGAAACACTGATCAATGCCCGCTTCATGCTGGCCATGGGACAACTCCTTGCCTAGGACTCAAGTCAATGAATTAGTTGCTGGAAGGATGCGCGGAGAATAGCAAAGGACCCGCCCAAGTTCAACTCGGAGGCCCGCACTCAGGCTAAATCCCAGGCTGGTTTGACTCCGTCCATTTATGATACCGTACGGTTCAAGTGATGCTTTCAATTGAATGGCTGATGCGCATGGAACGCAGGACCATTCTGGGTGGTGGAGTGTTCGCTCTGACGCTCCTCGCCCTGGTCTGTATCCCCCGGCACCTCCCGCTATCGGCTGCCCCGCCGACGCCGGTCCCCGCGAACTTTCATGCCCGTCTCGAGCAGGGAACGCTGACGCTCCGTGGATCGCTGCCGGATGCGGACGCCCGGGACCGAATTCTCGAACGCGCGCGCACGGTCTACGGCCCGGCACAGGTGCGCGTGCTTGATCAGCTCACGGTCGACGGCAGGATTGCCTCGACCTCCTGGGTCCACCACTTACCGGCCGTCCTTCCCGTCCTGGAACAGATGCAGGGCGTTCGGTCGGTGATGATCGACGGGCGCTACCTCGTATTGAGCGGGGGCGTGCCGTCGGACGCCGTCAAAGCTGCCATTCTTCAAACAGTGTCTCCGCTGCGCACGCTTGGACTGCAACTCGAGGACCATATGATCATCGCGGCCGCTCCTGCCGCTCCAAGTTTACAGAGGCGGCTGGATGAACTGCTGTCGCATACTCAGATTGAATTCGACTCGAATCAAGCGACGTTGACCGCGCGCGGGCGGGAGGCCTTGGACCGTCTCCTGCCCGTGCTGGCGCAGGCGCCTCATACCTCAATCGAGATCGGCGGACACACTGATGGCTTCGGGGCAGCCGACTATAATAAGGAGCTCAGCCGCCGGCGGGCCGAAGCCGTCCGGGACTACCTGGCGATGCATGGCGTGGCGCACGAGATGACCGCCGTCGGCTATGGCGCGAGCAAACCGCTGGCCGCCGGCGTCTCACGGGCCGCCCTCCAACGCAACCGCCGGATCGAGCTGCGCGTACTGGACGCGAAACGATGATCACTCTCATCGGACAAATGGCGATGTGTCTTCTCGTGGCCGCTGGCATCGGCGTCGCGGTCGGCTGGCTGCTGCGCCACCGCGAAGCTCTTTCCCATGAGCAACGCCTGGCCGAGCTCGAGACCGAATTGCACACCAAAGGCCAGGCGTTGGATACGGCGATCTACGAACTCAAACTCCAGACCTCGGCCGTCATGGCGCTGGAATCCAAAATCGCGTCGCTCGAGAGCCTGGGCCGTTCGGCGCAAGCCGATCTCGCCTCGCGGCAGGACCGCATCGAAGCGCTGCAACAGCAGCTCAAGGACAGTCAGGCACGGAGCGTCTCATCGCAATCGGAACTCGACGCGCAGCTGGAACGGCTCGCCGATCAGAAAACGACATTGGCTGCCTATGCGAACGAAGTCCGGCAGGCGAATGCCGCCTGTACGAACGCGCAAGAGGAGTTGGCTCACAAGGAACAGGAGCTGCTCGACCTTCAGCGGCGGCTGGCCGACACGGAGAGCGATCGAAAGGAGCTCGACCGTGTCCGCGCGAAACTCGAAGCATTGGAACCCGCCCAGGGCCGCCTGCACTGGCTCGAAGTGCAACTCAGCGAAAAAGAGGCTCAGCATCGGAACGTCGTGCATCGGCTCGAAGAGGACCTTGCGGCGCGGGACCGTCGACTCGCCGAGCAGGGACACTTGGAGCGACTGCTCGCGGAACGGGATCAGCAACTCACCGCGCTCGAACGGCGCCTGGCCGAATTGCACGCAGTCCAAGCGGAGCTGGCGGGGCAGGCAAAAATCATGGGCGATCAGGAAGAAGAAATCTCCCGCCTGCGCAAGCGCCTCGGCGAAGTACGCGCGGCGCTGAGAGTCCGCGATGACGGGGGACCGGTGCTCGCGCGGCCGAACGGTCCCGCCAATCAGCTCAGTCTGCAAATCCCGGCCCCCAAGATGCCGGCCGCAGCGCGAAAGGACGATTTGAAGAAAATCCAGGGGATCAGCCCGGCGATTGAACGCGCGCTCAATAAGATGGGGACGTTCACGTACGTCCAGATCGCCCGGTGGAAACCGAACGACATCGCCCGCGTCGCGAAAAAACTGGATGCTCTGCCGGGTCGCATCAAGCCGGACCACTGGGTCGCCGGCGCGAAGAGACAGCATCGGGAGAAATACGGCGAAAAACTCTAGCCGGAAAGACCTGCTCGGGCGCTCGGGGCCGCACGGGCGAGATGCTCCGCGTCGCCTGCGCGTTGACTTGTCGTCACCGCTCTCCTAGAATCCGCACCCATGACCGCCTCGTTCGTGCACCTGCATTTGCACACCCAATTCAGTCTTCTCGACGGCGCCAATCAAATCCTACCGCTGGTCCAACAGATCAAACGCTTCGGCCAGCCGGCTGTGGCAATGACCGATCATGGAAACATGTTCGGCGCCATCGAGTTCTACCGCAAGGCGAAGGAAGCCGGCATCAAGCCGATCATCGGTTGCGAAGCTTACGTGGCCTTGGGCAGCCGGCACGCGAAGAAAGATAGCGGTCTGGCGCACAACGACTACTACCATCTCATCCTCTTGGCGAGAAACCTGACCGGCTACCAAAACCTCATCAAACTCGTCAGTAAAGCTTACCTTGAAGGGTTTTATTACAAGCCACGGATGGATAAGGAAATTTTGAAAGAGCATCATGAGGGATTGATTGCGCTTTCTGGCTGTCTCAGCGGCGAAATCCCTTATTTGATTGGACAAAAAGACATGGCCGGGGCTCTGGCCGTCGCAGGAGAATTTCAGGAGATCTTCGGCAAGGGGCACTTTTATTTGGAGGTGCAGGCGAACGGGCTGGAGCATCAACGGATCGCCAATGCGGGGCTCATCGAGATCCATAACAAGCTCGGCATTCCGCTCGCCGGCACGAACGATTGTCACTACCTGAAAAAAGAGGATGCCCGGCCGCATGAGCTCATGCTGTGCCTCCAAACCGGCAAAACGCTGAGTGATCCGGCCAGAATGAAATTCGACACCGATCAGCTCTACGTGAAATCGACGGAAGAAATTGCCCCGGCCTTTGCCGAATTCCCGGGCGCCGTCTCGAACACCTGCCGAATTGCCGATCAGTGTGAGCTCGAACTGGCCCTGAACAAGACGCACCTTCCGCAATACAAGGCGCCGGACGGCTACACCCGGGAATCCTACGTCGAACACCTCGCCGTCGACGGCCTGAAATCCCGCCTGACGGAACGCCCGAGCACGATTCCGGCGGCCGTCTACGAACAGCGCCTGCGGGAAGAGTTGATGGTCATCTGTTCCATGGGGTTTGCCGGCTACTTCCTCATCGTCTGGGACATCATCCGGTTCGCCCGGTCCCGCGGCATTCCCGTGGGGCCTGGCCGCGGCTCGGCCGCCGGCAGCCTGGTGGCCTATGCGCTCCGCATTACCGACCTCGATCCGCTCGTGTATACGTTGCTCTTCGAACGGTTCCTTAATCCCGAACGCGTCTCGCTCCCGGATATCGACATGGACTTCTGCATGGATCGCCGCGGCGAAGTCCTCAGCTATGTCGTCGACAAGTATGGGTCCGATCACGTCGCACAGATCATCACGTTCGGGACGTTGGGCGCCAAGGCCGCCATTCGCGACGTGGGCCGCGTGCTTGAGATGCCGTATGCGGAGGCCGACAAGGTCGCCAAGCTCGTGCCGAACCAGCTCAACATCACCCTGGAGCAGGCGCTCGATGCTGAACCGCGGCTGCGCGAACTGGTCGACACGGACGCAAAAGTGCGCGAACTCATGACCATCGCGCGCTCGCTCGAGGGCCTGGCCCGACACGCATCCACGCACGCCGCCGGTGTGGTCATCTCGGAAGAACCGCTGACGGATCACGTCCCCCTGTACAAAGGGGCGAATGACGAAATCGTGACTCAGTATTCCATGGGAGACGTCGAAAAGATCGGCCTGGTGAAGTTCGATTTTCTCGGTCTCAAGACGCTCACCATGATCCATCGCGCCGAGACGCTCATTAACGAAGGCCGCCCCGATCAGCCACCTCTGCGCGTGGATTTGCTGCCCGTCGACGACGCCAAGACGTTCGCCCTTCTCTCCTCCGGAAAAACGACGGGGATTTTTCAGCTGGAAAGCTCCGGGATGCGTGATCTGCTCACGGGCTTCAAACCCGACCGGTTCGAGGACATCATCGCCATCATTGCGCTGTACCGGCCGGGCCCCATGGACCTCATTCCGGATTTCATCAAGCGCAAGCAGGGCAAAGTACCGATCGTCTACGAACTACCCGACCTTGAGCCGATCTTGAAAGACACCTACGGTGTGATCGTCTATCAGGAGCAGGTCATGGCCATTGCCAACACCGTGGCCGGCTTCTCGCTGGGACAGGCAGACATTCTCCGGCGTGCCATGGGCAAGAAAAAGCCGGAAGAAATGGAAAAGCTTCGCGTCAAATTTCTCGAGGGCGCGCGCAACAAAAAAATCCCCGAGAAGAAGGCTGAGAAACTGTACGAACTTATTCAGAAGTTCGCGGGGTACGGCTTCAACAAGTCGCATGCGGCCGCCTACGCGGTCGTCTGCTACCAGACCGGCTATCTGAAGGCGCATTACCCGACCGAGTTCATGGCCGCCCTCATGACGAGCGACATGGGCAATCAGGACAAGATCGTCGGCTACTTCACTGAGTGCCGCGATCTGGGAATCAAAGTCCTGGCCCCGGACGTCAACGAGAGCCAGAAGAATTTCGCCGTCGTCGACGGCGCGATCCGCTTCGGGCTGGCGGCGATCAAAAACGTCGGCGAAGGCGCTGTGGATTCGGTCCTGGCTATCCGCGCCGAGACCGGTCGCTTCACGTCGTTCTTTGATTTTTGCCGGCGCGTCGATCTCCACAAGGTGAACAAGCGGATGCTGGAGGGCTTGATCAAGGCCGGCGCCTTCGATTCGTTGGGGGCGAGGCGTTCACAATTGATGGCGATGCTCGATCAGGCCATCGAGGACGGCGCCGCGGCGCAGCGCGAACGTGAGATGGGACAGACCAGCATTTTCGGTGAAGCCATGCACGGCGGGGGATCTGGGCAGGCGCACGTGGAACCGTCACTGCCGAATGTGCCTGAATGGGACCAGGCGCAGCGCCTTAAATATGAGCGGGAGCTCACCGGCTTCTATATTACGGCCCATCCGCTCGCACGGTTTGAATCGACCATCCAAGCCCTGGCCACGGCAACGACCGCCGGCATCACCGAGCTTTCTGACGGTAAAGAAGTCCGCCTCTGCGGGATCATCGCCACCGTCAAAACCATGCTCACGAAAAAGGGCGACCGGATGGCCTACGTCATGCTCGAAGATCTTCAAGGTACGGTCGAGGTCATTGTGTTCCCGGATCTCTTCAAGACCGTCGGCGACCTGGTGGCCCCGGATCGCCTGATCCGCGTCACGGGCACGATCGACCGCGGAGACAAGGGTACGAAGATCCGCGGGGCAAAGATCGAACCGCTGGCCGAGGTGCAAACGCAGACGATCAAGCGGATTCACATCCGTCTGGGTGCCCAGCCTGAAGTGAAGGATCAGCTACTCCGGCTGCTGGACGTCTTGAAACGACATCCGGGGTCGACCACGGTGTCGCTGACCTTCCAAACGGACGGTACGCTCGAAGCCGACACCGCCCCGCTCCCCCACCTAAGTGTAAGCGCTAGCGAGCACTTTGTTGCAGATGTTGAGGAAGTGCTAGGCAAAGGGACCCTTTCTCTGGTATCGTAGCGCACCAATACGAGCTAGTACCGGAGAACCGCTTATGCGCGATTATCTCGAATTCGAGAAGCCCCTACGCGAGGTTGAGGAGAAGATCGAAAAACTCGCGGCGGCGGGAGGCACGAAGTCCGGCGTTCAGGACGAAATCCGCAAACTCCGGATGAAGCTGGCCCAATTAGAGCACGAACTCTACGGGAAGCTGACCCCCTGGCAGCGCACCCAACTCGCCCGGCATCCGCAGCGTCCCAGCACCCTCGACTATATCGGTGAAATGTTCCGCGACTTTCTCGAGTTCCACGGCGACCGGTCCTTCGGCGACGACCGGGCCATCGTCGGCGGCTTCGCCCGCTTCAATGACCGGTCGGTCATGGTGATCGGACATCAAAAAGGCAAAACCCTCAAAGAACGGATGCAGCGGAACTTCGGCATGCCGAACCCGGAAGGCTATCGAAAAGCGCTCCGGCTCATGAAGATGGCGGAGAAGTTCGGCCGGCCGATTGTCACGTTCATCGACACGCCCGGCGCCTATCCCGGCATCGGGGCCGAAGAGCGCGGGCAGGCCGAAGCCATTGCCCGAAACCTCTATGCGATGGCACGTCTCACCGTCCCGATCATCTCCGTGGTGATCGGCGAGGGCGGCAGCGGCGGCGCGCTAGCGCTGGGCGTGTCTGATCGGATCCTCATGCTCGAGCATGGCGTGTACTCGGTGATTTCCCCGGAAGGTTGCGCCGCCATTCTTTGGGACGATCCAGCAAAAGTCCCCGATGCCGCCGCGGCCCTGAAGATGACCGCCCAGGATCTCGTGGAGCTGCAGATCGTGGACGAAGTGATTCCCGAACCACTCGGCGGTGCACACCGTGAGCCCAGAGCCGTCACAGACCGCGTGGCCAAAGCCCTCACCAATCAGCTGTTCCAGCTCACCGACCTGTCGGTTGACGAACTGCTGGCGCAACGGGATCACAAATATCGCCGCATCGGTTCGGTGAGCGGCCTCAATCCCAGCACCAATTAATTGCTCCCCTCTAATTCCTGATCCCCGCCTGATCGATTCCGCGGTCACCGGACCGGCGATCAACTCCCATTCTTAGCGAGGAAACAATCTGCGGTGTGGTCGTTGACCATCCCGACCGCCTGCATGAACGCATAGACGATGGTGCTGCCGACGAACCGAAACCCTCGTCGCTTGAGATCCTTTGAGAGTTCATCGCTCTCACGCGTGGTCGCAGGAATGTCCGAGTGGCGTCTCCACTCGTTGACAATCGGCCTCCCGCGAACGAATTGCCACACGTAGGCATCGAAGGACCCACAGGCCTCCTGAACCGCCAAAAATGCGCGTGCATTCCCGACGGCAGCGTCGATTTTCAGGCGGTTACGTATGATCGTCTCGTCGCGCATCAGCTCCAGCTTCCTGCGGTGGTCGAAACGGGCGACTTTGACCGGATCGAAGCCGGCAAACGCCCGGCGATAGCCGGCACGTCGGCGCAAGACTGTTTCCCAGCTGAGACCGGCCTGCGCGCCTTCCAGCAGCAGCATCTCGAACAGCCGCCGGTCATCATGGACGGGGCGTCCCCATTCCCTATCGTGATACCGCATCATTTGAACGCTGCCGCCAGCCCAACGACAGCGCCGCTCGACGCTTACTCCCATCAATGAAGCTCGATCCGCCATGGCCGGCATTCTAAGCGGCCGGAGCGCCCGGCACAACCGACCAGGGGCTTGTCCTGTCTTAACTCGCGTTATTCCGAGGCCACCCCAATCACCGCAGGTCGACAGATCAGGGACAGGTTGTCCTTGCCGCGCGAATCGTTCGCGCCCAAATACGCCGAAGGGACGGACGAGAGAGAATAAGGCTTGTTGTTCCTGCACATGAAGAAGGCTGCGACCTGTCGACCAACGGTATGTGCCTTGCACAAATACATCAGGGGTACCGCTGTAAGCTCTTACCCATAAAGACTTTACATGACGGAAGGAGGGAATCATGAAATCGTTGACACTCCCGGTCTGCACGGCCATGTTTGTTCTCGCCGCCTGCAGCCATACGATCCCGGAATCCGCGACCAAACCACAGGCGCCGCCGCAACTGGGAAAGACCCCGCCGGTCATCCAGCCGTTGAGCGCCGGGCAAAAGCAGGCCCAGGCGCCCGAGTCGTTGTTGCCGGTGACGCTGACCGCCGACCTCACGCCGGTGCAAAAGACGATTCAAGCGGCACTGCCTGAACGCTTCACCGAAGAGCATCACCCGCTGAGCAGCGATTACCGCTGGCGGTTCATCCGCGAGGGGGAACCTCACGTCCAAATTCAGGACGGGCTCGTGAAATACACTGCGACGTACCGAGGTGAGATCGAATCCACGGCGGCCCGCGCCTGCCGTCTTGACCCCCTCTACACGGTGCTGGAAGGCACGGGACGTCTCGCGCTGCGTGAGCAGGACCAAGGATTGCTCGTCACGATGAGCGACCCGCAAACGTCGTTCACGTTGAAACCGGAGAGCGACACGAAGTGCAACATGTTCAATATGCCGGTGCAGGATCAACTCGCTGAACTGTTCAAGCAGGAAGCGGTGAAGCAGCAGATCGTCCAATCCGTCGATCAGGCCGGATACGTCATCCCGGTGAATCTGGTCTGGGACCGTCTGCAGGAACCGGTGCCGGTCGGCAGCGCGGCCGACAAACTCTGCCTGTATGGGAAGGCCAAGGATGTGGCCATCGGCTCCATGAAGGGGCCCGCGCAGAATACGACGATCACGGGGGTCGCGCGGCAGACTCCGGTAGCGCTGTACCAGACGCCTTGTCAAAAGTCGAATGCCTCGGCAATGAAGGTTCACATGGACAATGCGGCGGCGGCGATGCAGGAAGGGCAGCCGTACAAGGTCTTGCTGTCCGTTCCGGTGCCGTACGCGGTACTGAATCAACAACTACAAGACAGGCTTTATCACCAGGAGGCCCACCTTCCGACGACATTGGGCAGCACGTTGGTGATCGAACGCGTCACTGCCTCGGATGTGAACGGCCGGACCCTGTTGGCGGTCGACACGAGCGACGCCGTGAAGGGCACCATCTACTATTGGGGCACGCCGCAATTGGAGCACGACGGCAACACGATTACGATTCCCGATCTCCAAATTGCGAATGAAACGAAGATCGCGCTCGAGGAAATCAAGTCCGGCTACTGGCAGATGATCAACGACGAGTTGCTGCCGCGGTTGCGGCAAGCATCGACCATTGATCTTGCGCAGCGGATCGGCACCATGAAACAGGCCTTGAGCGGTCAACACAAAGCCGGTGGATTGGCGATGGATCTGCTGTTAACGAAACAGGAAGCCGGCCAAGTCGTCAGCACCAAAGATGCCCTGGTCGCCGACGTGCTCCTCGAAGGCACGGCGAGCGCGTCCGGCCGGCTTCCCGTGAAGCAGGCAGCTCGGACCGATGTCGTCCAACCGGTCGCCACCGACAAGGCTCCGGCGGTCGAGAGATCAGGACGGAACGACCAGCTCGCAACACCGGCTGACAAGTCGGACACCATGGAGAAGTCCCCGGCGGTCGAACGCTCGCCGAGGGAGGCGCGTGTGCCCGACGACGAACGGCGATAGGTTTTCTGCCCGTGGAGGAGAGGCATGGGCGGATTTGCGGCCCTTTGGGGCTTGTGGTTTCCGCCGTCAGGAGTCCGCCTGCGCCTGCTCGGCAGGTGGCGAGCAGTTCGATGTTGCATTCAAGCTCGCTTCGAATGAGCTGAGTTGCGCAAGCAACGGCCGGCGACCCCGACGGCGGACAACAAGACCCTGGGCAAGCGGATCGCCCAGTCCTCCCTCGCTTTACCAGGCGTAGGCTTCCGGGGCCGGCCCCCCCGGCCCCGGAAACAAGTCATCCAACCGCTTGAGGGTCTCCTTACTCAACGTCAGGCTCAGGACTCGCATCGAGCCGTTCAACTGTTCCAGCGTCCGCGGACCGATGATCGGCGACGTAACTGCCGGTTGCTGCAGCAGCCACGCGAGCGCCACATCGGCCGGCTGTTCGCCGAGCTCCCGGCACAGCCGCTCGAAGCCTTCAAGCGTCGCCCGGTGCTTCTGCACCTCCTGTTGGACATCCTGGTCGGCACGGCGACCGGAGGTCGCAGGCGTCAAGGCACCGGCCAACAACCCCCGCGCCAGCGGACTCCAGGGGATCAATCCGATGCCATAGGCCATGCAGGCGGGAATGACCTCGAGCTCAACCGTGCGTTCGAGCAAGTTGTAGAGGCTCTGTTCCGATACGAGGCCGAGAAAATGACGCTGCTTCGCCAGTTCCTGCGCTTGTGCGAGTTGCCATCCGGCAAAATTGCTCGTGCCGAGATACAGAATCTTGCCTTCCCGCACCAACTGCTCCATCGCCTGCCAGATTTCTTCCCAGGGCGTGTCACGATCGACATGGTGCATCTGATACAGATCGATGCAGTCGGTTTGAAGACGCCGCAGGCTTCCTTCACACGCGCGTTTGATGTGCAGGGCGGAGAGACGGGCTTCATTCGGCCAGTCTCCCATCCGGCCGTACACCTTCGTCGCCAGGACGACCTTCTCGCGCCGGCCGCCGCCCTGCGCGAACCAACGGCCGAGGATTTGCTCCGTCCATCCTTCGCCGATCTTCCACCCATACACGTTCGCAGTGTCGAAGAAATTCAGTCCCAAATCCAACGCACGGTCCATGATGGCAACGCTGTCGGATTCGGCCGTCTCGGGACCGAAGTTCATCGTGCCGAGACAGAGACGGCTGACCTTGACACCTGATCGACCCAGCGGCACATATTGCATGGGACACACTCCTGGCGGTCAGACGCCGATCGTTTCAATCCGCTGCATTTCATCCGGCGTAAGGGTAAACCGGTCGGCTTGGAGGTCCTCGGCCATATGCTGCGGATTGGTCGTGCCTGTGAGCGGGATCATGCCGATCTGCATGGCGAACCGGAAGATGACCTGCGCCACGCCGGTGTCGTATGTCTCCGCCATCGCCCGAATCGCCGGATCGAGAAAGACCTCGCGGTTCGCCGTGAGCAGTGAAAAGCCCTGATATATAATCTCGTGACTCCGACACACTTCACGGACGGCCTTATCCCAGCCCAAGGCCGCATAGCAGCGGTTTTGGACGACCATGGGCCGGTGGGTCGCCCGTTCACAGAGCAATCCGAGTTGGCCGGCCGATACATTGCTGACGCCGATCATTTTGACTTTCCCGCCCGCATACAGCGATTCAATGGCTGCCCACACCTCCCAATCTTCCGGCCCCAAGCCGCCGCGGTGGTACGGTCCATGGAGCACATAGGAATCGAGATAGTCGGTGTGCAAATGCGTCAAGGAGCTGTCGAATGATTGCCGCACCTGGACGGTAATGCTGGCGGCGCGGTCATAGGGCGTCCGATCGTCTTGCCCGTTGACCGGCGTGAACTTCGTCTGGAGGAACAACTGCTCCCGGGTCGTGCCCTGCTGTGACAGACGCAGGAGCGCATCGCCCACGCGCGCCTCATCGTAGTGAATAAGCTGGTTGGCGGTATCGATGGCGGTGAACCCCGCCGCAACCGCCTGGAGGACGTGCCGCGTCGTTGCCTCCTTCTTCCAGGCGGTCCCGTACATGAACGCCGGAACCGGCACTCCATTATAGGTCGTTCTCGCCATGGTCAACCTTGTACTCGCTGCTGCGGAAGCACACGCACGTCGCCCGGCACCACCATACACATATCTCTCTCGCACTCTCAACGTGAGAATTGATACAGTGCCGCGATGGACGCCGAGAACCAGGTTGCCGAACTGCGGCTGAGTTATCGCTATGCCAAGCAGCATCCATGGGTGGTGCCGGCGGTCAACGGCTTTCTCTCCGCCTACTTCATGGAGCAGCCGGGCTTCCGCGTGCAGCGCCATTTTGAGGAGTTGGAATCCGGCGTGCATGTATGGCTCTGCGAAGTGCCGGCGGCGACGACGATGAACCGGCTGTTGCGACGGCTGAAAGCTGACCTGCCGCCCTTTCGCCACACGGAACTCCGTACCGCCTCCACCCCGCGTCCGCATTATGTAATTGATTGCCCCGATTCGCCTTCCGGCGGTTCCGTCACGGGCTAGTCGAATTTCGCCGCGGACGTGTTCAAACGCCGGGAGAAGAGTATACTGAGGACGAGCGGAGGTCCGTGAATGCCCCGAGTGCTCGTGCTCGGCGCTGGAAAAATCGGCTCGCTGGTGGCCTGCCTGCTATCCCAGCAGGGCACCTACGACGTCCACCTGGGCGATATCACGCTTGATGCCCCGAAACATCTGGTCGAGGACCTGGCTCTGCCGCGCGTCACGCCAACCGTGCTGGACGTGCAGGCGCCGGAAACCGTCGCCACCTACCTGAGTGCGCATCCGGTCGACGCCATCATCTCGAGCCTCCCCTATTTCTGCAATCCCGGCGTGGCCGCCCTCGCCTTAAAGCACGACTGTCACTACTTCGATCTGACGGAAGACGTCGACGTCACCGACCAGATCCGTGCAATGAGCAAAAGCGCCTCGCGCGCCTTCATGCCGCAATGCGGGCTGGCCCCGGGCTTCATCAGCATCGTGACGCACGAACTCATGACGCATTTCGAAACGCTGGATCACGTGAAAATGCGCGTCGGCGCGCTGCCGGTCCATCCCAGCAACGCGCTCAAATACTCGCTGACGTGGTCCACGGACGGGCTGATCAACGAATACGGTAATCTCTGCTATGGAATTGAAGAGGGCCGCAAAATTCCACTCCAACCGCTCGAAGGCTACGAGACGATCGAGTTGGACGGGCTCCTCTACGAAGCCTTCAACACGTCCGGAGGGCTGGGCACCCTGGCCGACAGCTCCGTCGGTCGGGTGAAGACGATGAACTACAAGACGCTCCGCTATCCAGGTCACTGTGAAAAGATCCATTTCCTAATGAAGGATCTGCGGCTCAATGAAGACCGCAAGACGTTGAAACGGGTGCTCGAACATGCGATTCCCCAGACCTTGCAGGATGTCGTGCTGATTTATGCGTCCGTGACCGGGACGAAGCAAGGAGAATTCTTCGAGGAAAGCTACGTCAAGAAAGTCTATCCCCAATCCATCAAGGGCAAGCTCTGGTCCGCCATCCAGGTGACGACCGCCTCGAGCGTCTGCTGCGTCATGGATCTGGTGCTGCGGCATCCCTGCGCCCCGAGAGGGTTCGTGACCCAGGAGTCGATTTTCTTGCAGGATTTTTTGGCCAACGAGTTCGGAGTGTATTTCCGATGAGTATCGCGCACACCGCGCTGAGGGCGCTCGGCATCCAAGCCGTCAATTCCGGCGGCAGCATCGGCAAACATTGGTGGTCCGACCATACAGCCGGATCCTTGATCCAGTCGGTCAATCCGGCGACGGGCGAAGCCATCGCCGCCGTCCGCTCGTGCGCGGCGCAGGATTATGAACTTGTTGCGACCACTGCACGCGAGACGTTTTTGAGCTGGCGAATGGTCCCGGCGCCGAAACGGGGTGAACTCGTCCGCCTGATCGGCCAGGCCCTGCGTGAGAAAAAAGATCACTTGGGAACGCTGGTCTCGTTGGAGGTCGGAAAGATCAAGGCCGAGGGTGACGGGGAAGTGCAGGAGATGATCGATATGGCCGACTTTGCGGTCGGGCAATCGCGCATGCTGTACGGCGCCACGATGCCGTCGGAACGGCCTGCCCACCGGATGAGCGAACAATGGCATCCGCTCGGACCGGTCGGCGTGATCACGGCCTTCAATTTTCCCGTCGCCGTGTGGGCATGGAACGCGTTCCTCGCCGCGATCGCGGGCGACACGGTCATATGGAAACCCTCGCCGAAGGCGCCATTGTGCGCGATTGCGGTTCAGCATCTGTGCAACCAGGTCATGGAACAACAGGGCTACGCGGGCATTTTCTCGCTTTTTATCACCGATCAACCCTCCCTGGCCGAAACGATGGTTCGCGATGTCCGGCTGCCGCTGATCTCCTTTACCGGCTCCGTGCCTGTCGGCCGGCACGTGTCCTCCCTCGTGGGCCAGCGACTGGGACGCACGCTGCTCGAGTTGAGCGGCAACAACGCGGTCATCGTCGACGAGACCGCGGATCTGGACCTGGCCGTCCGGGCCATTGTCTTTGGCGCGGTAGGGACCGCCGGCCAGCGGTGCACCACGACCCGGCGGCTTCTCGTTCACGAATCGCGTTCCGAGGAGCTACTGGAACGGCTGATCAAAGCCTATAAGCAGGTGCGCATCGGAAATCCATTGGATGCGGACGTCTTGCTCGGCCCCCTGATCGACCATGTCGCCGTCGAAACGTACCGTGCGGCAATCGACGAGATCAAAAAGGAAGGCGGCGCCATTCTCTACGGAGGGCAGGTGTTGAACCGTCCCGGCTACTTCGTCGAGCCGACCATCGTTCGGGCGCAGCCGCACTGGCCGCTTGTGCAGCGAGAGACCTTCGCGCCGATTTTGTACGTGATGAGCTACCGTACGCTGGACGAAGCGTTGGCGATGCAGAACGGCGTCCCACAAGGCTTGTCCTCGGCAATGTTCACGAACAACCTGCGGCACGGGGAACGGTTCCTGTCGGCGGCCGGCAGCGATTGCGGGATCGCGAATCTCAACATCGGGACCTCCGGCGCGGAGATCGGCGGAGCCTTCGGCGGCGAAAAGGAAACCGGCGGAGGGCGCGAATCGGGCTCCGATTCTTGGAAGGCCTACATGCGACGGCAAACCAATACCGTCAACTGGGGCACGGACATGCCCCTGGCGCAGGGCATTAAATTCGGCTCGTAGGCGCGTGTAGGCGCCTGGCCATTTCAGATCCCGCACATCTCATATTTCAGATAGAGGGACATACCCCTACCGTAGGAGTCAAAGATGGATACGAATCGAGAACTCGACGGATTGCTGGAACGGATGGTGATGGAATACGTGGCGCGCAACCGGGCGGCCAGAATCCTGCGCGGGCTACTCGAGGAAGCCGGGGTCGGTTTCTCTCCCGTCGTCGACCACGTGACGTTACGCACGCTCGACATCGACCGGCGCGCCGAAACGTTCGTCGCGCTGGGCTACGCGTACGACGAAACCCTGCAGTATGACGACTGGTACGCCAAGGTCTATCGAAAGACCGGATATCCCGCGTTATTCGTCGATCAGGCGTATGCGGATGCCCGCGGCAACACCAGCATCATTCCAGGCTGGGTGGCCGCATTCGGCGACCACGTCTTCCACCATGTCGCGGTCCGCGTGGAGGACATCGACCGGGCGGTATCGCGGCTCAAGAGCAACGGGGTCGAATTCGCCGGCGCCGTGGTCGGTCCTGCCGGCGGACAATTGCGTCAGATCTTTTCATCACCGGAAATGGTCGACGGCCAACCGTTTACGGTTCTCGAGCTCGCGGAGCGTCACCGGGGGTATCAGGGGTTCCTTCCGCCGCAGGCCGACAGCCTCATGAAATCCACCGCTCAGCGCTAGCCCGTCAGACGCGCTGGTGAGCCGCCTGTGCGGGCGCTTCCGCCGGCCGCAAGAACGCCGGCCCCTCAATCGGCAACCGGATGTCGAAGGTGGTCCCGCATCCGGGCTCGCTTTCCACAGTAATGCGTCCCCCGTGCATGTCGACCACGTCCTTGACGATCTTGGTCCCGAGACCCGTGCCGCCGCTCTTGCTGCTCACAAGGCGATTGGTAAACAGGCGGTCTCGAATCTCTGCGGGCATGCCCTTGCCCGTATCCGCTACCCTGAGCCGGATACAATCATCGCCGGCCTCATAGGATCCGATGATCCTGACCGTGCCCTGCGGCGGCACTTCAGGGATTGCATTATTGACGAGATTGTACAACAGCGAATACAGCCGGGCTTCGTCTCCCGCGATCACCGGCAGGCCCTGCAATCCTTCCACCGCAAGCGTCACGCGCCCCTGTTCCGCGGCGCTGCGCAACGATTTCATGACGCTGTCTGCGATTTTACCGATCGTGCAGGGTTCGAACTTCTGCGACACCCGCGTGACCGCCGCATAGTCGGCAATCGCCTTCATCCGGTCCTGGATGCGACGCGAGGTATTGCGAAACATGGCGATCACTTCTTCGCACGCCGAATGGCTCTGCTCGGCGCGTTGGGGCTCCATCGTCGTCAGATGCCGGAAGACATCGTCGATTTCGTCCGCGAGCAGATCCGTGCCCGCGACCAACGGCATCAAGAGATTCTTCACATCGTGTGTAATTTCTCCCATCAACTTCGTGATTTCGACCCGCTGCCCCATCCGTTCGAGAATCGTCGTCACCGCCTGGTCGATATGTCCCTGTTCAAATGGTTTGGTAATGAAATCAACGGCGCCTTCCTTCATGGCCTCCACAGCCAGCCGGATGGTTCCATAAGCCGTCACCACGATGACCGGTAAGTTCGGCCACCGTTTTCTGATCAGTTTGAGCGCTTCAATGCCGTTCAAGCGGGGCATCGAGACGTCGAGAAACGCCAGATCGAGTGCATGCGCTTCGACTGCCGCGAGCGCCGCCTGACCGTCAGCCGCCGTGACGACGTCGTGTCCCAGCCAGCGAAGCCGCTCGGAGAGGCTCATTCTAATATCGGCATCGTCGTCGGCCACCAAGATTCGAATGCCCATAGCGCCCTCCTTGCTGCGTAAATCAGCAAGAAACAGGCCATTCCCGGCTCATGACGATTTCCGGATATTTTCAGGGGAAACGCGATAAGACGACCGCTGGAACTGAATCACTTCGGACGGCAGCCGGATCAAAATGGATACGTTAGCCCATGTCCTTCAAGACGTGGTCCCGATTGCGTTCGCGGCCGATGTTTTTCATCAGGGTGTCCTGAAAGAGGACGACGACGCGCCCTCGTTGATCCTTCACGATCATGGAGGTGGACGGCGCCTTAAAGGTCGTAGGATCGCCTTCGAGCCAGGCGCTACATGTGAAGGGCAACATGTCGAGCACAGTCTCGACGCGATATTCATGGCGTAGGCGGTACTGCAGCACGTCGAACTGCAAGCGGCCGACCGCCGCCACAAGCGAGTCCATCTCATTGAGGCTCCGCATGATCTGCACGGTGCCCTCCTGCGCCATCTGCTCCATCCCTTTGTCGAACGCCTTGCGCTTGCCGACGTCGGTGGGCCGGATGCGCGCAAAAATCTCCGGCTGGAACTGAGGCAGCGGCTTAAAGGCGAACCCGCCGGTGACCGAGATCGTATCGCCGATTGCAAAGACGCCGGGATTGATGATGCCGACGATGTCGCCGGGAAAGGCCTCCTCGACCGTGCTGCGCTCCTGGGCCACCAGGCTATGGGGCCGGGACAAGCGAATTTCGCGGCCCAGCCGGTGATGCTTGACCACCATGTCCCGTTGAAAGCGGCCGGAACAGACCCGAAGAAACGCCGTGCTGTCGCGATGTTTGGGATTCATGTTGGCTTGCAGCTTGAACACATAGGCGCTGAAGGGACGTTCGATAGGATCGATCGCCAGTTCGACGCCGTCGTCGCCGTCAGCCGGCCGCGCTGCGGGAGCGGGCGCCAGGCGCACGAAGGTGTCAAGAAAACTCTCGACGCCGAAATTCGTCAACGCCGACCCAAAAAACACGGGCGTCACGTCACCGTTCAAGAATCGGTCATGCGCGAACGAATTGCCCGCGATCGCGAGCAACTCCAAATCGTGCTCGACCTGGCTCATGACGTCAGGCACGACGCGGCCGCTGGCCGAGAGGTCCGCTAAGTCCATCGTCTGCACGTCGACTTTCGTCGCGCCGCCGTGCGCGGTTTTGCTGAAGAGCGCGACGCGGTGGTCGTCGCGCGTCACGATGCCTGCGAAATCACTGCCGGAGCCGATCGGCCAGTTCACGGCGCTGGCATGGATCGTCAACGCCTCCTCCACTTCGGTCATCAGATCCAGTGGCGGGCGTCCGGGAAGATCCATCTTGTTGACGAACGTCAAGACCGGAATGCGGCGCAAGCGGCAGACGGCAAAGAGTTTGCGCGTCTGCGCCTCGACGCCCTTCGCTGCGTCGATGACCATGATGGCACTGTCCGCCGCCGTCAGGGTCCGGTACGTATCTTCTGAGAAATCCTGGTGACCTGGCGTATCGAGCAGATTGATGACCGCATCCTTGTAGGGAAACTGCATCGCGGAAGCCGTGATGGAGATGCCCCGCTCCTGTTCCATACCCATCCAGTCCGAGGCGGCGGTTTTGCCGCCCTTGCGGCCGCGCACCATTCCTGCGGTCCTGATCAACCCCGAGTAGAGAAGCAATTTCTCAGTGAGTGTGGTCTTGCCTGCGTCCGGATGGCTGATGATGGCGAAGGTCCGGCGCTTCGCGGTCGCCGCCGCGAGTTCGCTTTGTTCCATTGATGCAGAGCGCATGCTGAGACGCAGCATATCATAGCCGGAACGACCGCGGGAGACTCATCGGCGGACAGACCGCGGTTGACAGAGCCGACGCGAAAGTCGGAGGATACCGACGACCCTTAGGTAGGTCTCTGGGAGGACAATGGAAAGACGGTCGTACATACCAACGCTTCTCTCCCGATCGCTGCAGATCCTGTCCTTCTTCTCCACTCAACCGGTCTCGCGTGCCGAAGCGTTCCACCCGCCGCCCCGTCCGTTGCGCACGGGATGCGATCGTCCTATCGGTGATTGCCGCCTAGGTCGACACCTTGTTGCGCCTGGCTGGATGACTCCCTAGAGTCAACGTACAAGACGGAGGTCGAAATGAACGTCCTGCTCGTGCACCCCGGTCCGCTGATGTATACGAAAATCTACCTGCGCCTTGAACCGCTCGGCCTCGAACTTGTCGCCTCTGCGGCACGGGCACTCGGTCACCAGGTAACACTCCTTGACCTGCAGGTGGAATCGCAGGCCGACTATGTGCGCCTCCTACACGAACGGCGGCCGGACGTCGTCGGGTTTTCCTGCAACTATCTGGCGAACGTCCCCGAGATTGTGGATCTTGCCAAACTGACGAAAGCCCTGTTGCCGGCCTGCCGAGTCTTCGTCGGCGGGCACAGCGCGTCGTTCGTGGCAGGCGCGATCCTCGCGCACGGCGAGGGCGCGATCGACTGCGTGCTGAAGGGTGAAGGCGAACCGGCGATCGGCCCCGCGCTCGAGGCCTTGGCGGGGGACCGGCAGAACCTCGGCCTGGTGCCCGGCGCGATCACGCGCGACGGAGAAGGACCGGCGGTCCGCATGCTCGAACACTTGGACGACCATCATCCGGCACGCGATCTGCTTCGCCATCGGCGGAAATATTTCATCGGGGTCCTCGATCCTTGCGCCTCGATCGAATTCACCCGCGGCTGCCCCTGGGACTGCTCCTTCTGCAGCGCCTGGACGTTTTACGGCCGGAGCTACCGCGCGCGCAGCCCCGAAGCCATCGTCGCCGACTTGAGCCGCGTGCGTGAACCGGGAGTGTTCATCGTCGACGACGTGGCCTTCATCCAGGCCAAACAAGGAATGGCCATCGGTGAAGCGGTGGCCCGCCGCGGGATTCGCAAGCAATACTACCTGGAGACTCGGGGCGACGTGCTGCTGCGCAACAAAGACGTGTTCCGTTTCTGGAAGACGCTTGGATTGGCCTACATGTTCATCGGCATCGAAGCGATCGACGAGGAGGGGCTCGTCCTCCACCGAAAGCGGATCACGCTCAGCAAGAATTTCGAGGCGCTCGACTTTGCCCGCTCGCTCGGCATCACGGTCGCGATCAATTTGATCGCCGATCCCTCCTGGGACCGCCGGCGTTTCGAAGTCGTGCGCCAGTGGTGTCTTGAGATTCCGGAGATCGTCAACGTCAGCGTGAACACGCCCTATCCGGGAACCGAGACATGGCACACGGAAGCCCGGCGGGTCACTACCCGTGATTATCGGCTTTACGATATCCAGCATGCGGTGCTGCCGACGCACCTGCCGCTGCCCGACTTTTATGAGGAGTTGGTCAAGACGCAGCAGGTCTTGAATACGAAGCATCTGGGCTGGACGGCGCTGAAATCCACCGCCCGCATTGCCGCGGGCCATTTGCTTCGCGGGCAGACGAACTTCGTAAAGATGCTTTGGAAGTTCAACAGTGTCTACAACCCCAAACTGCAGATGGCCGATCACACCCGTCCGGTCACCTACGAGATGCCGCTGCCGCCGAACCCGGTGGCCGGCATCAATCCGCAACTGCTGTACATTCATCGCAGCCAGGGCCGCGCGGGGCGCGTGCTCGACGATGCCACGGAACAGTTTGTGGAAACCACCCGGATGGGCAGCACAGGCTGACCCTATGGGGCGATCACGCTAGCGATGAGGACCTCTACGGCTGCCCGGCTTGGCCCTGCCAGAGCATGTCGTAGCCAAGTTCCTTGGTTTCGGCGCACATGGCCGCAAGCGCGGAAAATTTATTCGTGAAGAGCTCGTTGGCATGAGAACGTTCATGATCGTCAAACGAACGCCAATACGTGACGATCACATAATGATCATGCGCCTCTTTGGAGGAGGACAGCGACCCTTCTTCCGACACGAAGCCTGAGAACCGGAACACCTGTCCTGCCAGAAATCCGCCGCGGTCCCCTCCATACGTCTCTTTCACGACACTGCAGAGCTCCCCGACGGCGACTTCGATGTCGTCGAACGTGACTCCCGGCTTCAAGATAACGGTGTTGAACAACATTTTGGCCCCGTAGGGGACGGTGATTGGTCCGAACATCTCTCCCTCCCGTCGAGCCGGCCCGCAACCGGCGCCGGCATTAATGGGTAGCCATCTATGGCAGCTTCACAGTATTTCTATCGCACGGCGCGGCGCTCGCCGATGCCCAACCTGAGCGCTTCGACGTCAAGCTCATGCTCCAGGCGGTGCAGCACATCGTCGCTGATCGAGCCGTCGTTGCGGAGAGCGATCAAGGCCCGTCGTTCGGCGCTGAGCGTCTCATGGCGTAAGCGGCGGAAAGCCTCCACCGTCTCGGCCGCACATTCCGGATCCACTGCCCCATTGTTCGAGAACCGCTCTCGCCGACGGGTGTAATGTTCGCGGAGGCGATCCACATGTTCGACCGCCGCCGACGGCTGTCCCGACAATTCCTCCAGCCGCGTCAAGGCCATCGCCGCCGCATGCTCACGCGCGTGCATTTCTTCCGCTTCCATCGTTCGATCGTCATCCTGTACCCGCAAAATCCGAATCAACGGCGCCAGCGAAAGCCCCTGCAGAACGAGCGTGGACAGGATCACGGAAAAACTGATCAAGATGATTTCCGCCCGGAACGGCAGAGGCGTTCCAGCCGTCGTCGTCAACGGAAGGGCCAGCGCCGCAGCGAGAGTGACGATGCCGCGCATCCCCGTCCACCCGATCAGGAAAATGTTCGGCCACGGCGGAAGCGGATCTCGAGTCCGGATCGTCCGGCTGATCCACCGTGGAATCAGGGCGGCGAGCGGCACCCAGCCAAGGCGGACGATGATGGCGGTCAGGCTAATGATCGCACCGGAAGCCACCAGCAGGCTCAGCCGTTCTCCCGTTACCGCCTCGCGCAAGGCGCCAAGCTGGAGCCCGATCAGAATGAAAATGAATCCATTCAAGACAAAGATCAGAAGATCCCAGACGGCGCGCGCCTGTAGGCGCGTGACCGGTGAAACCGCTTCGCTGAAATATTGACGCACATGCAACCCGCCGGCAACGCAGGCGAGGACCGCCGAGGCGTGCGCCTGCTCTCCCAGGACCCAAGCAACATAGGGAGCGAGCAGCGTGATGGCAATCTCTGTAAACGTATCCTGCGTCACACATAGTGCCCATCGCGTCGCCACCCCGACGGCGAGCCCAATCGCGACACCCGCGACGCTCGCAAAGACCATGTCAAAGACCATTGGTCCGAAGGCAAAGGTTCCCCCTACCGCCGCTCCGACCGCCGTCCGATAGAGAATCAGCGCCGTGGCGTCGTTGACAAGACTTTCTCCCTCGAGAATCGTCACGACGCGCCGGGGAATGCGCAGACGCCTCGCAATCGCCGTCGCAGACACGGCGTCGGGAGGCGAGACGATCGCTCCTAAGGCGATCGCTTCAGCCCATCCCATTGCCGGCAACAGGAGACGCGCCACCACCGCCACCGCGGCGGTCGTGGCGGCCACGAGTCCAACCGCCAACAGCGAAATGGGTCGCAGGTTGTAGCGAAATTCCCGCCATGAGGTAAAGTACGCGGCGGCCCATAAGATCGGGGGAAGGAACACGAGGAACACGAGATCGGGGCGCAATACAATGACGGGCAGCCCCGGAACCATGCCCAAGGTCAAGCCGCCGATGACGAGTAGGATGGGATAGGGGACGATCAGTCGCTGGGCGAGAGTCGTCAGGGCGAGCACGACGCCGAGCAGCAGAATGACAACTTCGAGCTGATGCAAGCCATCCATAGCGCCTATGACATTCGCCAAGGAAGAAACTGCGGCGACAGCGATGGAGTTTCATGGACGAATCGTCCGACGCGCCGCACGCCGGCATAAGCCGGCGCGTCTTCCGTTGCAAAAGACTCCAGACAGTCGGCCGAAAGGGAGCGTGCCTAAGGGCTCGTCGTGACAGATCGAGAAGGAAGCGACACGAATTCGCGCAGGCTAGCGCCTCCGCTCCCGGTTGTCAATCGGAGGATCGAAGGAACCGGATGACACGGCTCTGAATCAGCGAACCGGAGGAACCGGAGATCCGCTGTCGGGGATCTGCAAGGTGATCGACAGCGCCGGTCCCTCGGGACCTACTCTCGCCGCGATCTTGTCTCCGGTCTTCAATTTCCCGGAAGCGCCCTGAATCTTGGTCTCGGAAGTCACCCGTAGCCGCACTTCGTGGCCGGAGATTTCCCTGACCACCAGTTCCTCCCCTTCCCAATACAGCACATCGCCCTTGATCTCTGATGCCGCGGCTGGTTGACCCGGTTCCCCCCACGCCCTATCGCCGATGCCAGAAATGACGAGCCACAAAAGCAACACGAATGTCATACCCTAGCCTCCTCCCTAGAGTCAGCCTACAAATCCCCATCACCCTTGTCAAATTGCTGGAGGACCCGAGGGGGGAGCGATCAGGCGTCGGCATCCATCTGAGGGAACGACGGCGAAAGATCTAGGGGTCGAACGAGACGCCAACCGCAACCGCCGGGGGTAATCGTGGGTTCATGATGCGTTCGCGGTTGGGAGCAGTCCTCGCGTGGCTCTGGCTCATTCTTGGGGTGATGCCCGCTTCCGCTCAACTGGATAGGATCGGCGCAGCGGTCGAGTTTCGTGCGCCCGACCGACCGATCTCCGCGCCTCCCCTCGGAGCGCTCGGCGAATCGAGGTCATCCGACCTCAATAAACTGCTCTCGACCGGCGTTCCCACTGACGTGCTCAAACGAATCGACGGCGAGTTGAGCCGTACGGGGACGGGCCCCACGGCGGAAGCGGATGTGGGCCGGCGCGACTCAGCCTCGAAGGCAGGCGACCGGCTCAATCAACGAGGTCTCGAGGGAAGTACATTTCGGTAACAACATCGAAGCTCCGTCCCGATCCGCACGACAGGATGGAAGTTCGTATTCGAACCTACTAGAGCTAAGGAGGCACCATGAAAGCGCTGTTTCATGTCGCAATTATCCTGTTGCTGTCTTGGCCCGGGCTTCTCTGGGCAGAGGATGAGCCTCACGGAGGCTACCGTGGCATCGCAACGATCTACTATACGCTGATCTGGGGAATCATCGTCTATGGCTTGTGGGATGCCTTCGGGAAGAAGGCGTTCTATGTCGGCGCACCGGTGATGGCCATCGTGATTTACTTCCTCCTTCCCTCGACCTGAGGTCAACCAAGCACGACGCAGAGGCGGAACAACCGCCTCTGCCGTGTTGAACGAACTCTGGAAGCTGCAAAGGGCAATCCCTGAGGGCCGACCAGTCGACGACGCGCGCCCCCTGCGGCAAACCGCGCGCATCAATAATGAACTAACCAGTGACATTTTTTGTCTCTCCCTCCGCCGTATCCATTTCCAACAGCCTCCTCTGTGCGCCATTCATTCGAAAATCATCACGCCGGCGGATGTCATGTATGCCGCCAGACCGCATCAGGGTGGCATCAACATTGCTTTTTACCTCGACTTCTTGAGACCGAAAGAAGCCTCGCAAACGCGCGGTTCATAAAGGTCGTGGACATCCATGGGCCGTCGAAATGTGACGATCGTCGGGTCGCTCTCTCGATGGCTCAGCGCGGGAAGCTGTCTGCTTGCCGCCGTGCTGTGCGCGAGCAGCCCGCCGGAGGCGCGTGGAGAAGAGCGTCTCGAAGTCCTCCCATTACGGCCGTTCAATGTCGACATCGCGCTCCGGCAAGCCTTTACCCCGAGCGACCGTGAGATCGCATTGCAAGCCGGCTTTACCGCCCTCACCTATGGCAACTTCGAAATCGGCACGACGTACCAATACTTCAGCCTCTCATCAAGCACCGTGAAAGCGGACGTTCATTCCGTGTATGCGAACCCGCGTTGGAACAATTTTTTGGACATCCTCGATTTTCCAACAGGTAGGCCGATCAATCGTCTGCTGCGTCACATCCTGTTCGGCCCGTTGGAAGACCGGGCCGTGCCCTTCGTCGGCGTGATCGGCGGCGCCGTAGTGGCTGGACCGGGAAACCATGCGCCGGCCTATCTTTACGGTGCCGATATCGGCGTGCGTTTCCCCGTCGGTCACAGCATCGCGCTCGAGTTTACGCTCGGTTACTTCCTCTACGGCCTGGACTTTGAAGGCCAGGGCAGCAATGAGCGGCAGCTGCTATTCACGACGGGGTTTTTCTTTTGATCATCGCGAACTTCACGACGCCTCCGAAACGCACGAATACCACTCGACATGGAGGGAGGCAGTGCCATGGCGCAATGCTCCTGATCCTGCTGACAGGATGGCTGCAGGGATGCGGATTACTGATCGATGCCGCGGAACTTCTCACGGCTGTGCCGGAAGTGTCCGATGGAGTGAACGTCGTATGCCGTCACGGACGACTCCACGTCGGCATTTCCGTCGAGCCGTATCCTCCTTTCGTCTTTCCGGTCGTAAAGCGTCCCGACGGGCCGGCGGTGACAGGAATGGATCTTGACCTCATCCAACTGCTCGGGACCATGCTGTCGAAGCAGTGCGGCGGCAAGCCCATCGTTGTCGTGCCTCACGTCGTCCATTTCCGTGATCTGTTCAGACTCTTGACGGAAGGACACCTCGATCTATTCGTCTCGTCGGTCGCCTACAACGTTCCCCATCTGAAATCAGCCGGCCTTGCTTATTCCGCACCGTATTACCCGGCATCGGGTCTGAGTGCCATCGCCCGGCGGCCGGAGTTGGTCCACCGCATTCAAGCCGACCTTGCCTTGCCGCCGACGGACAACGGCACACTTGATCGGCGAAGACGGGCCCTGAACGGGTTGGTAGTGGCCGTGCAGGAAGGCCGGTCCGCGCACTTCTATGCTGCCGCCAACCTGAAAGGCGCCCGTCTCCTCCTCTGTGACACCCTGGCGGGAGCATGGGAGAAACAGGATCCGCCGGTCGATATCATTCTGGGAAAACAACCAGTGCTCGACTTCCTGCTGAAGCGCGAAACGTCGTTGGAACAATGGCGACCGGTCTTGCTGAGAGACGGAGGACCGTTCCTGTTGAACCGAGAGTTTTTTACAGTGGTGATGTCCGAAAAAAGTTTTCGCCTCCATTGGCTGGTCAACGATCTCTTGTTCGAGTTGGAAGAATCTGGGAGGCTTGCGGCCATGCAGCGCCGCTGGTTCGAGGAGGATTACCGCTTCACTGAACGAGCTGCGAGCGAAGGGCTATCGGCGGTGGTGCCTCCGTCCGTAGATCCCGCCGCTCGAAGCCGATGTCATTGGGCGCAGGATCAATGAGTTCAGCTTTGCGGAAGCCAACGACCTGTCGTTCCGAGCTACGTTGTGGTTCGATCGGACTGACCCAGCACCTCGTGAAACACTCCAGCCAAGTTCAGAAGGGCTTGGCTTCCGTCTCCGACATAAACCGACCCATGCATGGTGGCCAGAGTCTTCGGCCGTAACGCGGCCAAACGTTTGAGCGTGGCATCGGTGAGCGTGCAGTACGGCAGGTAGTTCGCAAGCGGTCCTTGCTGGTATTCGAGCAGCACCTGCCGGCATCTGGCGATGATGTCCGACTGAGTCACCGGCTCGACATCGCCGAGCTGATGAAACAAATCCGAGCACAACAGCGTCCGGTGCGTCTCCTCGAACAGAAGCCCCGCCTCCCAACAGTGAGGGACATGCGGCGTCCCAAGAAACCGGAAGCGATACCGTCCTGTTTCCAGAACTTCACCGTCCGCAAGGCCTTTGGCTGGCCGTAGCGCCAGACAGTCATCGACGCTGACGAGCTTACCCACGAGACTGCACACCGCAAGGGACTGCGGAGCCAATGTTTGCCATTCCGGCAACGTGCCGCACTCATCAGCCTCGAAATGACTGAAGGCAATCCACCGCAGACGAGGGGGCTCAATGAGCGAAGCCACCGCCTCTTTCACGGCCGGAAACATCATTCTGGGGCCGGTGTGAAACAGAAGGGGCTCCTCGTCCCGCAAAAGAAATTGACTGAACTGCAAGTTGAACGGCTCTACAAAGGTCGTGATGCGGAACAAATCGGGGGCCACTTCAGTAATCTGCGGCATGCGATCTCCTTCCAAAAGGAGGGCATCATACGCCGGCCGTTCTTCACGATCAATCTCACTCCCCCACCTCCCTGGGACGCTCGCGCACACGAGGTGCGCTCCAACAGATGACGCGTCGAGGATCCGATGGTATACCGTCTCATTCCACCACCCAGACCGCAAAGCCCTCGGCGTCGCGCAGGATTTGATCGGTGACCCCGCCGCCGAAGAGGCGTTTGACGCGAGAGGTCCCATGCCGTCCCACGACGATCGTGTCATGGTTTCCGCTTTCGGCTTCTTCGAGAACATTGCGTGCGACATCTTCTTCATGACCGATCCGCAACGCGATCCGGCTTCTCTCGATGCCCGACTGCATCAAGGTCTGACAGGCGTTGATCAGAACCGGACACTCCGATTCGGTTTCCTGTCGAATCCAAGCTTCTTGGTCGTTGCGTAGCTGACGACTCAACTGCGCTTCGGCGGCGGGATTCTCCGATCCCCCATGCTCCAGCAGTCCCCGGGGCATGGGTTTGAGGACGTGAAAAAGGGTGATTTCGTTATCCGGGCTACCACGGAGAAGCGATCCCACATACTTCACCGCGCGAGAAGAGTTCTCCGACTCGTCGATCGCCACCAAAATTCGCATGGGGTCCTCCGTTGTCCCGGACGTCTCAAAAAGGGTGCTCCGGCTGATTGTAGGCCGGTTGAGAAGGGTGCGATTCTAGGAGATGCCCTGGAAAAGGTGGTCCTTCCAAGCCGCGCCCGCAGCGGAGTACCTACAGCCGAGCGGGGCAAGAGGAGATTTCACCTCCTCGTGTTTTTTTGCTACTCTTCCGCATGCCTCCCCGCTCCAACCAGCATTCTCGTCCCCGACCGTCACGCCGCCGTCGAGGCACGCTGCTGCGCTTCTTCCGCCGGCGCTGGCATGAAGGGCGAGCGTTTTTACGGGCCCTTTGGGCGTCGCACCCGGCTGTCAGCCTGCCTGTCGCAGCGGCATTGGTCCTTCTCTGCTGGCTCGCCGTCAATTGGCTCTACCATGCGCTCCATAAGCCCACCGAGCTCTTCTTTCCACTGGATAATGTACTGGATAAGAACCTCGCCGAGACGTGGAGCGAGTATGGTCCGCTTTTTCGGCAGCACGCGACCGCCGTCATCACGCCGGAGCTGCTTGCCGCTCTCGCACAAGTCGAAGGGAGCGGGAACCCCGTGGCCCGGACCTATTGGCGCTGGCGCGGCTCGTGGAACCCGTTCCAATGGTACCGGCCGGCCTCGAGCGCAGTGGGCATGTATCAGATCACGTGGGGGACGTTTCAGGCCGCCAAGCGCTACTGCGTTCACGACCACGTCGTTGTGGAGGATGGGCCCTGGCATGACACTCATTCTTGTTGGTTCAACAGCCTCTACACACGGGTCTTGCCAAGCCACGCGATTGAGTTGACTGCAGCCCTGTTGGATCGCCAGGTCGCTGAAGCCGTCGGCTCCCGCTCGGCTCCTCTTTCACTTAAACAGGATGTCGCGGCAGTCATCCATCTCTGCGGCGCTTCGGTCGGGAGGCTCTATGCCGCACGTGGATTCCGGCTCGCGGCCGGACAGCGCTGCGGGGCACATGACGTGCGCGGGTATCTGGCGAAAGTACGGCACGCCAGACAGTTACTCGCTCGTCTTTCGCCTCACACACAAACGCGAGGATGATCTCGAATTGTCCTTCTCAAAGCCATGAATATACTGACGTCTTTTTCGAGCACCCCTGGGCTGGCAGGCCAGCCATTCTTGTGATAAGGTGAAATCACTCGCCCATTGATTCGTAAGGCAATCACACCGTGATAACGACGCGCGCAGGACGCTTCCTGCTCACTATCGTTTTGTTCCTATCGCTGGCGTTTGCCGGATGCGCCGCCACCTCACTGCTCTACAATCATGCCGATTGGCTCATCGCCCGCCAGATCGACGGCTACTTTGGCCTGAATCGGCCGCAGAAGACCTTTGTGTCATCGCGGTTGAGCGGAATTCTGGCCCATCACCGCAGCGACGCCTTACCGCGCTACGAAGCCGTGCTCGGGCAAGCCCGCGAGCGATCGGCGGATGGCCTGACCACGGAAGATCTGGACTGGGCCTTCATCCAATACGATCAACTTCGAGCCGATCTATTCGCCCGTTTCGTTTCCGACGGAGCGGAATTCATCCGTCAAGTGAACGACCCTCAAGTATTGCGCCTCAAGCAGGCGCTGGAAACGCGGCTCGCACGCGACGAGGAACTGCTTCGTGACGGCACGTTGAAGCGGCAGGCCAAACGAACGGAACGCATTCTGGGACTCGCCCGGGAATGGATGGGCTCGCTTTCGCCGCAACAGGAACAGGAGATCTCCAAACTCACGATGAGTTTTCCCGATACGTTGCCCGTGTGGTACGCCCATCAGGTGTACCGGCACAAGCAGCTTCTAACCCTGATCGAATCCAGGCAGAGTGAGCAAACGTCAGCGCGTCTGGAAGACTGGTTGGTGCATCAGGATCGAGATGCCGACCCGCATTTCGCGGAGGTGATGACGCAGTTGCGGCGGCATATTACGGGTTTGGTGCTTCATCTGGACCGCTCGGCAACTCCTGCTCAGCGGCGTCATTTTCTCTCCAAGATTGATGATCTGGCCGCGCTGGTACGGCGTCTCCAGGTGGCCTGAGCCCTGCCCTCATTCACCCAGGAGCCGGCCCGTTTCAGGGTCCAGGACGGCGAGCTTGCTTCGCGGCTGGCCGTTGATCGCCGTGAACTCCCCGGCCACGAAGACCTTGCCCCCGGACACCGCAATGCTGCGCACGGTGCCGTTCGCTTGTGGATTCCATGGCGCCAGGAGACCGGTCGTCTTGTCGATAGCTGCAAGCCGCTCCCGGGATTGGCCTCCAACCGTGGTGAACAAACCGCCGATGTACAAACGACGGCCGTCATCGAAGAGCGTGAGGACGGTATCATTGGCTGGAAGGTTCCAGCTCGCGGCTGCGCCGGTGATACGATCAACGGCGGCCAGGTTTTGCCGCGGCTGACCTCCGATTTGATCGAAACGTCCGCCCACGTATAGCGATTCATCGGAGAGCCGGAGCGTGAAAATGGCATCGCCCGAGGCGCCGGTCACCGACGGGTTCCAAGGCGTCGCCACACCGTTCACCACGTCAAAGGCCGCCAGGTCCAACCGAATCGCCTCCTGACCGACGCGTCCGACCCGCTCGAAGCTTCCGCCGACATAGGCCAGCGAGGCGCTGACTGTCAGCGCCTTGACTTCGCCCTCGAACACGTTGGGATTCCAGGGAGCCGCCAGGCCCGTTATCGCATCGACGGCCGCGAGATTTCGCCGTGCTTCGCCCCGTAACCCCGTACCCGGCTCCACCGTGGCATTGACGAGATCGAACACCCCTCCCACATACACCAAACCGCCGGACGCGACCAGGGTGTTGACGAGGTTCGCCGACCCTAACTTAGGATTCCATGGGCTGAGATTGCCCGCGGTGCGATCGACCGCGGCCAGCATCCAGCGTTCGACCCCGTTCACACTGAAGAAACTGCCCCCCATGTAGACCGTCTGATTCTCGAGGACCAGAGCCGTCACCGGTCCGTCCGCCGACGGAGCCCAGGACGGATCGACCGTCCCATCCGCCAGGATGTGCGCAAGCGTCTGCCGCGAAAACTGGCCGACGCGGCTGAACTGGCCGCCCATGTAAACGCCGCCGCTGCCATCGGCGACCAACGTAAAGACAGTGTCATTCACCGGAGGAAACGAACCGTCGCCGCCTGTATCTCCCACGGCCTTCGTCTCAGAAGACAAGGCTGGGTCGCTTCCACCGCTGCAGCCCCCAAACCCTCCAATGTAAAACACGAGACAGGCGAGCAGGATGCTCGACATTCGTACGCCCCCGGTTTGATGAAGTGGCATGGCAACGACCTCCTCCGTGAAGAAGACCCGAGACGGTGTCGCTGTGGCCTTACGATAGAGAAACCAGAGGGTGGAACACACAGGGGAGTTCACTAGTCCAGCGATTGAAGTTCTGGATTTCGCGTGGATTCACGATGAGCGTCTGCGGGAAAAACTAGGACTAGCCCCAGTACTGCCGGTAACCCTGGTCCGGTACATTGCGCGAACCATGCGAACGGAAGTCAAAGACTTTATGCGGATGTGCGAACGGCTGATCGGCTTGGCGCTGCAAACGGGAGAGTTATCGGCTGAGGAATGCGATATCGTCTCCTACTACGCCAAGGAATTGCACCAGACGACCCATCCCTTGTGCGAAAAGCACAAGTGCCAGACGCCGGTGTCTTCGAACTGAAGGGTTAGGGCGGTTCGTCGGCATAGGTGAGTGATTGAGGTCCCGCTCGACGACGTCCGGAGCACCTAGCGCTCTCCGTGTCGACCAGCGGCAGTGCCGACCGGACTGCCGGCACTCGAAACGAACAGACGGCTATCCTATTCGCCGCTCGAGTTCATCGAGGAACATCCGTTGTCCACTCAGAAGCTTTTCTCTGGCAACCGCTAAACCGCACCACAGCGCCCGGTCAATTTCCGGAAAGCTCTGTACACGACCGGACTTGGGCGGCCACTCCAAGAAGAAGGTATTGCTGCGGATGCCGTCGGCGTCGATGTCTCCCTCGACCGCCCAGGCGCTAATGATTTTTCCGCTCGGCTGTCTGACGGCTGTCAGTTCGAGACAAGGGCCGCTCACCTCCGATCCGGTTTCCTCGAAAAACTCGCGTTTCGCCACAACCAGCGGATCTTCACCCTCCGCATATTCGCCTTTCGGAATCGACCACGCGCCGTTGTCTTTCCTGGCCCAGAACGGACCACCCGGATGGACGATCAACACTTCGAGTCCCGTCTTTCGCTTGCGATACAGGAGGATGCCCGCGCTCAACTTCTTCGCCATCGAAGATTCTTTTAACGCACAAATGGCTGTCTTTGCCTTCGCGAACGTTACCGAAGGAGCGAAGCATCCACCGGGCTGAGCCGGGAAGGAAAGCTGGAACTGACCGAAGCCTCCGCGGTTGCAAGAAAACCGCGGCTGAAAGAATTCCAGAAGGCCTTCCGCCCGGTCGAAGCCCGAGTGGATCGCTCCGAGAGGTCTGTGAGCGAGGTCTAAGACGGCCTCAACTACCCTTCCAGCTTGGCCTGCATTTCGATCGTCGCATTCAACAATTTGGAGATGGGACAACCGGTCTTCGCTGCCTGCGTGGCCTTGTCCCAAGCGGCCTGATCCGCCTTGGGGACACGCCCTTTGACATCGAGGAAAATGTGCGTTACCGCCCATCCGGCCTCGAGCTTATCGAGCGTCACCGTCGCTTTCGTCTCGAGCTTTTCCGGCGTCAATCCGGCGTTGCCCAACTGCGCGGACAGCGCCATCGTGAAGCAGCCGGCGTGCGCCGCGGCGATCAATTCCTCGGGGTTCGTGCCTTTCCCGTTTTCAAACCGGGTGCCGAAGCTATACTGCTGATTGGACAGGACTGCGCTGTCCGTCGAGACCATGCCTTTCCCACTCTTCAAGTCACCTTGCCACACCGCCGATCCTGCACGTTTCATGGCTCCTCCTTTAAATGGATGATGCTGCGATGCCCTGGCCGAAGATGGCCGAGCCGCTGCATGAAGATGGCGCGTATTATGGACTAGGCACGTCGGGCCGAGGGTCTGGGACAAACCCGTGGCGGTTCGGCATTTCCACGGCAGGAAGGGTCCGAGCATCCATCACCGCGTCCTCCGCCACAATCCCGTTTTGGTGGAGCAGCCAGGCGGTGACGGCATACACCTCTTCAGCCGTCAGCGATTGCGGCGCATCCAAGGGCATTGCTCGGTGAATGTAATCATAGAGGGTCGTCGCATAAGGCCAATAGCTACCAACAGTTTTCAGCGGCGACGCGGTGGCCAGCGTTTGTCTGCCTCCGACCAATCGGTCCATCGGACCCTCGGTTCCCGATGGGCCATGACATTTCGCGCATTTCGCCGCGTAGATCGTGGCGCCCTGCGGAACAGTGCCCCGGCCTGGTGGCAGTCCTTCGCCGTTGGGCCCGATATCGATATTCCAGAGATTAATCTCCTCGACAGCGGCCTGATGTCCCAAATCCCGAACGGCCACGCCGTCCTCGCCGCGCCCCTTCTGCAGCACACAGCCGGCCATGAGAGCCGCGATCAGACTCATGGCGAGACGCTTACAGATGGATGTTTCGGAGGCGTCCATCCCGCTCGATTTTCCAACTCTGAATGGCATGGTAATGGTAACTCGACTCTACACCGCGGACTTTGATCAACGCCTCCCGCGACGGCTGGCGGTATCCGGTGTCATCGATGCACCGGCTTTGCAGGATGGTCTCCTGACCGTTCCACGTCCATGGCAACCGAAATCTCGTATGACATTTTGAAAGCACCGGCTCCTGGAGATCGGCGGTCCGCCAGCTGTGGCCTCCGTCGACGGTGACTTCGACCCTCACAATGCGCCCTCGTCCGCTCCAGGCCAACCCACGGATCTCGTGGAAGCCTGGACGGATCTGTTGTCGTCCTGACGGGCTCGTAATCACCGATTTCGCTTCCATGACGAGCGTGAATTGGTAGGCGGTGCCGTCGGGCATCAAGTCCGTATATTTAGAGGTTTCCCAGCGGGTCATGAACGGCGCCGTGCCGACCTTGAGGCGCCGCAACCATTTGACGTTGATGTTGCCCTCGAAGCCGGGCACGAGCAGCCGGATCGGATAGCCCTGCTCGGGTCTCAAGGCTTCGCCGTTTTGGCCGTAACACACCATGGCTTCCGACAGCACTTCGGCTGTCAGCGGGACACTCCGCGTCAGACCGGCCGCATCGCTGCCTTCGGCCAGCACCCAAGCGGATTCCGGTTTGAGGCCCGCCGCCTCCAACAGCGTCGCCAACTTGACCCCGGTCCATTCGCTCGTACTGGTGAGACCATGCAGCTCCTGCACCGTCTGGTCTCGAGGTGCGTGCCATGCATCACGGCTGTTGCCAGAGCATTCAATGAACGCCACTCGTGAAACGGATGGAAAGCGGTGCAAATCGTCGACCGTAAAGAACAACGGTCGAGCGACCAACCCGTGAATGAGAAGCCGATGGCGTGACGGATCGATCGCGGGCACGCCGTTATGGTGACGTTCGAAGTGCAGGGATGAAGGGGTCACGATGCCGTGCAAATCTTGCAGCGGCGTGAGGGAATGGGACGCGCCGGCCGATCGAGCGGCCGACTCAAAGGGCGAGCGCTCTCCATACGTGCGCGCTGCGGACCCGGGCACCCGCATGGGATCGGAGCCCTGGTCGGCAGCAGCGGCCTTCCTTCCCAGCAGAAGCGAGGTGGAGCCCAACGCAAGCAGAGACGCCCCGCGGGCAAGAAAGCGCCGGCGGCCTATCGAGGACGACGCCGACGGATGATCCGGCTTTCCGCGATCTGGTGGACTGGCCATTGGACTATTTGAATCCGATCACCATGCCGTCGGGTCCCGCCAGCGGTTCTACACGCGTGCGGCTGAATCCGGCTTCCTTCATCCATTTTCGGCAGTCGGCCCCCGTGAAATCAAAACCGCCATGGGTTTCAATGAGCATGTTCAGACTCATCAGCAGGCCGAAGGCGTTGGTCTTCCGATCGTCGTCTATCAACGCTTCATGGATAATGAGCGCTCCCTTCGGCGGCAGGGCGTCGTAGGCCTTGCGCAGCAGCATCTTCTTTTCCTCGAGGTTCCAATCGTGGAGGATGTGGCCCATGATGATGACGTCGGCCGGCGGCAGCGGTTCTTTGAAGAAATTGCCGACCACAAACCGTAATCGCCCGTCCACACCGCGAGCTTTGGCATATCTTTCGAAGACCGGTTGGACGACCGGCAGATCCATCCCGACGCCGGTCACGTGTTTCTGTGCCAGCGCAATCTCCACGGCGACGCCGCCTTGCGCACAGCCGACATCGGCAAATGTATGGAACCGTTTCCAGGGGAACTTTCTGGCAATGGCCCGCGCGGACCCGAGACTGAGACCCGTCATCGCCTTGAGGAAGCCTTCAAGCCGCTCCGGGTCGGCATAGAGCGTTCCAAAAAAATCCTCGCCCGTTTTCGCTTCATTCTGCGCGTTCCCGGTGCGCAATCCTTCCGTCAATGAGCCCCAAAAGCGGTAGAGGCGCGCGTTGGCCATCTCGAGCATGCCGCCGATATAGGAAGACTTGTTGCGGTCTAAAAACAATGCCGTTTCCGGCGTATTGGCATAGCGCCGGCCCGTCCGCTTGAGCATCCCCAGGGCGACGAGTGCGTCAAAAAAATCCCTGGCGCTTCGCGGGTGCAGTCCCAGTTGCATCCTCAGTGTTTCCGCATCGCGCGGTCCGCGCGCCAATTCGGTGAAGAGCCCCAGCTCAATGGCGCTGAGTAAGGTCTTCGAGCCCCAGAATCCGATGCCGAGCTGCATGATTTTCGCAGGAGTCGCGGCCCGCTGTGCCATCGTCCGTCCTTTCGTCAAACGTACCGACAGGCTACGCATGCCGCCGCAGGCTGTCAACGGGGTCGGGAGGGGCGCCGAACGTGAGGTCGGAGGAAAGCAGGAATACCGGCGGAAGACCTGCCTTCCGCCGGACTGGCCAGTTCAGATGCCGCGGGAAGGTGGGACTACTTCTTTTCGACGATGTCGCCTTTCATGGGCCCGAGAATGCCGAGCAATTCCTCCTTCTCGGCCTTTCCGACTTTATGTTGATCCAGCGTCGATACAAGGTCTTCGACCAAGGCCCCGAAGGCGGCATCTGTCACGCCCATTCCGGCATGGGTTTGTTTCATGGTCCGCCCCGTATACTTGCAGGGACCACCCGAGGCTTCGCAGATCTGGTCGACCATGTGCATTTTGAGCTTTGTCAGATCGGTGCTTGCGAAATAGCCGTTGATTCGCTTGTCGCCCCCGACCCTCGCGACGAAGTCGTCGACCACGGTCGTGATGCCTCCTTTGCCGCCGAGCCGCTCATAGAGCGACTTTCCTTTGGAGGTTTCCGCCCCGCCGGCTGCCGATGACAGCAGCACGCTCAACACCACGACTCCAAGAATTCGCTTTCTCATTGTGCCCTCCTTCGTGTTGAATCCCGTCGATGCCCTCTCTACCGTGCCGTTCCCTTCACGCTGATAGCGGAACAATGAAGCCGCCTGCCTCCCGAAACTCCCGCTGTTGCTCTTCGGTGAACATCACTAACGGCTCCGCATGGCAGAACCGGCATTCCTGCGCCGTGACGGAGACGGCCGGATGGCCCTGCGAAGCGACATAGGCGTTGGCCAATCGCAATGCCGTCCTTTCGTCGCTAGTCATGACGTCGAAGTGAAGCATGCGGCCGGAGGCCTTCACCCACGTATCGAACACTTTGAGTGTGTGCATGAAACCTCCATTAGTTAGCATTCCTTCTTAATTAGCAGACGCCTCCCGCCTCGTCAAGCCCCTGCTTCGGAGGGGAAGGCCCGAGCCTTCGCGCGCGGCCGTCACAGGCTACGTTAATCGGCCTGAACTCGACCACCAATTCAGGGCGTCTTTCTAGTCAACCTTGGCGGCCGCCGCCAGGTCGACCTTGTCAACGAGCAAGTGCGGATGGCCAAGCACGCGGGGACCAAGGCCGATGGCGCGACGCTGTAGACAGGTGTCAACGATCTGGTGGATGGGGACGATCGGAGGGCATTCCGGAGCGCTTACAGGCGCTCCTTGAAGTGCTAAAAGCGGACGTTACACGGCTGATCGTCGTGGTCAATGTGCGGGATCTCACTCGGCTGCCCCGCTTTTGGACGAGTCGCCATCCGACGGTGACGACGGCGCGACGCCTTCAACGCTGCAATCGGGGAAGCAACGTCAGGCGGCAGACGATGTGCCTTCGGAGGACGCGTCGTCGGTGATGTGATGCGCGGATAAGGGAGCGGCGATTTCCTCCAGCGAACGGCCTTCTGCTTTGACGCCCAGCGCCAGCTCCACGACGGCGCCGACCATCATCAATCCGGCGCCCAGCAAATAGCCGTAGTAGACGCTCGTCACGGACGTCTCGATCATCCGCCCGTACAGCCAGGGCGCAATAATCCCGGCCCCCTGCGCGACCATAAAGAAAAAGGCGATCGCCATGGCGCGGATTTCCATCGGAAAGACCTCGCTGACCGTCAGGTAAGCGGCACTGGCGCCGGCCGAGGCAAAGAAGAAAATCGAAGACCAGGCCAGCAAGTGTGTGGCCACCGAAAATGAGCCGGTCGAGAATAAATAGCCGGTCATCGCCAGCAGCACTCCCGCCGTGCCATAGGTGAAGCTGATCATCGGCTTACGGCCGACACTGTCGAAAAACCGGCCCAGGAGGAGCGGCCCGAGAAAATTCCCGAAGGCAAACGGGAGCAAATAGAGGCCGATGGTGTTCGTCGGCACATCGTAATATTTCGTCAGAACGAAGGGAAACGTGAACGACACCGCGTTGTACATGAAGGATTGCGTGACCATCAGCACCAGACCAAGGACCGTTCGCCTCGGATACGACTGGAACAGCTCACGGGCTACCGTCGCGATGGTCGTGCCGTGGGGACGGGTACGAACCGTAATCGAACCTCTCGGCTCGGGCAGGCTCTCCACGCGTTCGTCGCGCAGCACCTGTTGCTCGATGCGGGAGACGACCTCTTCCGCCTCGCGGATCCGACTGTGGGTCATGAGCCAGCGGGGACTTTCGGGAAGGAACCGCCGCACCAGGATGATGGCGATGCCGAGCACGGCGCCGAAAATAAAGCACAGACGCCATCCCAGCGGCTCGGGAATGATGCTCGGGTTGAGCAAAAGGACCGACAGCAGGGCGCCGGTCGCCGAGCCGAGCCACCATGTGCCGTTGATCGCGAGATCTGTGTGGCCGCGGCGGCGCGCGGGAATCAATTCATCGATCGCCGAGTTGATGGCCGCGTATTCTCCGCCGATGCCGGCGCCCGTCAAGAATCGGAAGCACATCAAGCTCGACAGATCCCACGCGAATGCCGTCAGAATCGTCGCCGCCAAATACACCAGCAACGTGATCATGAACCACTTTTTTCGTCCCTGCCGGTCCGTAAGGTAGGAAAACACCAGAGCGCCGAGCACCGATCCCGCGAGATACGCGGAGGCCGCCAAACCGACCTCCGATTCGGTCAGCGACAGCGTCCCCGGATGGGTCAGGATCGGTCCCAGCGCCGCGACAATCGATACTTCAAGTCCGTCGAGAAGCCACGTGACGCCGAGCGCCGTCACAACCAGCCAATGCCAGTTCGACCACGGCAGGCGATCCATCCGCTGAGGTATGTTTGTGACGATAAAGGGAGGCGATTCCACTCTCAGTCACCATCCCAATTGCCAGCGATGGCCGTATCGCTCCAGCAATCGGTCCGCCTCGATCGGTCCCCAAGTTCCGGCGGTATACAACGACGGCTGAGGCCTGGCTGCGAGAAGCGGATCGCAGAGCTTCCAGGCGGTTTCCGTAAAGTTGGCGGTCACAAACAGCGTTTGATCGCCGATCATGATGTCGCGCAACAGCGTCTCATAGGCTTCCGGCAGCTCGCCGCCGAAGGCCTGCTTGTAATCGAACTGCAGTGCACGGTTCGTGAAACTGAATGGCCGGCCCGGCGTTTTCACCGAAAACCCCAAGGAAAACCCTTCGCTTGGCTGCAGCGTGATGACCAGTTGATTGGGGGCCAGACTGCCGGGGTCGAGAGTGCGAAACACCAGCGTGGGAGCCGGTCGAAACGTGACGCCGACTTGGGTGATCTTCCTCGGCAAGCGCTTGCCCGTGCGCAGGTAGAACGGTACTCCGCGCCAGCGCCAATTGTGGATTTCCATTTTCAACGCCACGAACGTTTCGGTCGAGGAATCAGGGGGCACGCCTCTTTCCTCGCGATAGCCGGGAATCCTCTGACCATCGAACTCCCATGCCCGGTACTGACCGAAGACGACGTCGTTGGGATCGATCGGCGGAATCGAGTGTAACACTTTTAATTTCTCCGCCTGGATCGCTTCGGCGTCGAAGGACACGGGCACCTCCATGGCGACCACCGTCAGCAGTTGCGTCAGATGGTTCTGAACCATGTCGCGCAAGGCGCCCGCCTGCTGATAGTAGGCGCCGCGGTGCTCGACGCCGAGATCTTCGGCCACGGTGACCTGGACGCTCTCGACCGAATCGCGGTTCCACAAGGACTCGAAGATCGGGTTGGCAAAACGAAACGCCAGCAGATTTTGCACCGTTTCTTTGCCCAGATAATGGTCGATCCGGTAAATCTGCGTTTCATCGAGGTAGCGATGGAGACGCGTGTTCAAGGCACGCGCCGAGCGGAAGTCATGCCCAAAGGGCTTCTCAAAGACCACCCGCACCCAGCCCCGGCTCTTGAGCAGGCACGCCTGATCCAGATGCTCGACGGTAGGGGGCACGGCGGACGGCGGCAGGGCGAGATAGAAGACTCGGTTCTCGGGCAAATTGCGGGCCGTTTCGAGCTGGCGAATGTACTTCGCAAGGTTCTGATAGTCTTGGACGCCACCTTGCTGAACCGTCTGATAATGGAGATATTCGTCACACCACCGCCGGAGATCGGGCGCATGGGCCACTGATTTGTTGAGACTTTCGTAGGCCCACAGCCGAAAGGCTTCATCGCTCATTTCCGGCTGCGCCGCTCCGACGATTACCGTGTTTTGTTTCTCCAACTCGCCATAACTACGAAGGTGGAACAACGCGGGCAACAGCTTACGCTTCGTCAAATCGCCGGTTGCCCCCACAATCACGAAGAGATGCGGCTCGACAGATGGCTCGGCCATGGGTTCCTCACCTTTCCTTCTGTTGACCGTACGATCCAAAGGCAGATGAGGTCAACCCACAAAATCCCTGATTGGCCGAGAGCGGATCTATGCGGATGTTCCAGTACGAAAGCGACGCTAACCGGTTTGATGCCGCGAACCGGTGTTTCGCGGCGGGTTGGTGCTCGGTCGATCAGGCCGGAAGCAGGGTCACGTAGACCGTTCGCTCCCGGGGACCGTCCATTTCAATCAGCAGCACAGATTGCCACGTGCCCAATGCCAATTGTCCGTCCGTGACGGGAACGCTGAGCGAAGGACCCAACAGGGAGGCAGCCATGTGAGACCATGCATGTGAGGGGTCGTGGGCGTGGCGGAAGCGAATCGCGGGAATAATCTGCTCGACGACGTCGAGCAGATCCTGTTCAGTGCCCTCTCCGATCTCGCCGGTCGTAAGGGCCGCCGTGGTGTGCGCGATGAAGAGCGAGCACAAGCCCTCTCGCATCTTGGCGCGCCTGAGCAAGGACTGGACGCGGTCGGTGAGATCGACAACCTCTTTGAGACTGCCGGTCCCGACCCGAAGCACCTCTGCCACATCGCCTCCAGGCTGTGAGATTCGCCATCATCATAGACAACCGCGCGGCCGGAAGGAAGCGGCTTCCTTTCAGCGCGGGCGGCCGGTCCTTTTCAGAGGAGTTGGCCGGGTACTTTCACGACGAGCGCATCAACCCGGCTGCCGCCGAGGTTCGTGGTCCAGATAAAATACTGACCAGTAACGTCCAGATTGCCCTTCGGTGTCTTCTCATAATCCGACCTGCCGCCGGAGGCATCGAGGTCCGTCATGACGGGAGCGACGACGAGCTGGGTCTGCGACCCGTTTAACATGAAGCAGACGATTTCATTTTGAGCATAAGTCATCCGGTCCGCATTGCTGCCGCAAGCATACTGTTGCTCCTTGGGAAGATTCGGTTGTGCGTTCGTATGGCTGATGTGCTGCGCTTGAGCGAGGTCCCAATTGTAATCCCTGTGGTCGACCGGGCCCCGCACGGCGGGAGACAGGTTCCACGTCAACGTGGCATTCGGCAGAGAATTGAGGTGGTCATGTCCGACCGCGTACCCGAAGCCAAGATCGTGGTGCCCCAGGCTCCCTGCTCCCGGCGCGTCCAGGCGACGTTCTTCCACGCCGGCCGCCAAATCGATGACCCGGTTGTCGATGCCGTTGTGCCTGTCGATCTGCTCCCAGATCATGAGAAACCGCCCGCTCTTGTCGATCTGACATTCATCAAAGGGGCCGGCTTTCGGGTAATACAAGAGTTGCCCGGCCGATTCCTGATAGACCACACAACCGAGCGAATTGTCGGTGCCTTTCACACGCAAAGTGGCGGCATGCACGTCGTCGTAATAGCTTGACGACATTTGCAAGATCTCCCGGTTGTCGCCGAATTGTTCCGAGACATCAAACACCGTCTCGGAGGCGTGAGACAGCACATCATAGCGCAGCATTTTCGATCCGTCGTTGATGTACACGGTCGTGGGACGGGTGGCGCTGAAATACCAGCCGGCGGCGCTCGCCGAACTCAATTGGTGAGTCGGGGCAAACAGCGGCCCGCGATTGGTCACGACCTCGGTGAGTTTGTCGTAGCTGAATAAGGTGGGACCCGATCCTCCGCGCGAACGGTCCAGTCCCAGAAAAATCAACATTTCGTCGCTGCCCACGTGGTTGTTCATATTGCGCCAGTAGGAATAGCCCACTGGAAAGACGCAATCCGTATTCCGACAATCCTCCCCCGTCGTGATCCGTACAGCGTCAGTGTTGTAGGGAGCAGGGAAAGTGAACTTCCCGCGGTGCTTGGGTACGATGTCCTGCACTTCAACAGTGGACCAACGAGGACGAATCGCACTGCCCGCCTTTTCGACAAATCCCCCCGGCGAGGAGAACGCGAACGGAGCCCCGCTCCCGCCGGTCTCACCGGACCCGCATGAGACCAGCAGCATGGCGGCACAAGGCATAACGACCGTGAAAGCAATGCGACCAAAACGGCATACCATGAGACAACCTCATTTTCGACGTCGAGATAGTTTGGTAATTGAGCGCGAGAAGTGTTGCGCTCGAGGTGAGCGCACCATACCGCCGCCCGGAAACGAGGGTGCTAAGAAGCGGGACAGTCTTTGTAAAAAGTCCGTGAAGACCGGATCTATGAAGCGTAAAAAGCGGCGGACCGGGTGACCAGCCAAGCTTTAGCCTGCCCACAGCCGCCGCGCAAAGGAGAACACGAAACGGAAACGTGAGTGCTCGGCGGTAGCCCCTGGCCTTCCTGTCTGGTAGGCTGCCGCGTCATGCCTCAATCCCTGGTTGCATTCATTATCCTGTTTCTTGGAGCGGCGCTCCTCCGCGCGTTCAACGTACTCAACCGGTCGCACGCTGAGCGCCTTGCCTCTCTGGTCTTTTCGATCAGCCTGCCGTCGACGATTCTCGTGTCGCTCGACAGCATTGAGTTCGCGCCAACGGCTTGGAAGGTTCCACTGGCGGCTTCTCTCGTGACGCTGCCCATGCTGCTCGTGACGTGGCGGGTGGCGGATCTTCTGCAGCTTCCGCGCGCGACTCGGGGCGGCGTGCTCCTGGGAACGGGCTGCATCAACTCTGTTTACTTTGCTTATCCGGTCGTCCTCGCGACACTGGGAAAGGCGGGGCTCGCTCAAGCTATTTTGTTCGATCTAGGTCAAACCATGCTGACGTTGACGCTGTTGTACGCCGTGGCACTATGGCATGGAGCCTCGCCGGCTCCCGGCGGATCGGTGATGCACCGCTTTCTCACGGCTCCGCCGCTGTGGGCATTGGCCGCGATCCTGGTCGTCAAACTGTTCGGGTTGCGGCTCCCCGAATTGCTGCTTGAATTCCTACAGCCGCTGCACCTTACAACCACGCCGCTGGCGAGCCTCGTCCTGGGGCTTTCGATTACCGTGACCGGCCGCTCCACACTCGGGCTGGCAGCGCTGGGTGTCGTGCTCCGGATGGCCGGAGGGATGCTGTTGGGCGTCGCGGCCGCCGGTATTCTCGATTTGCAAGGGCTGGAACGCGTGGTGGTGATCGTCGTGGCGGGAATGCCGTCGGCGGTGACCGCGGTCATCTTTGCGGCGGAGGCAGGCCTGGACGAAGAATTAGTGGCCTCGATTGTGGCGCTGTCCGTGGCTGTTGGAGTGGCGGTACTGCCCTGGCTGCCTCAGTTTACGAACTGGCTGGCAGGGTGACGGGTTGGCAGATTTCAGATTTCAGATCTCAGATTCAAATGATCCTTCCAAACTTGCTAGTGTTGTCCTTCTCACTGCATGATCTCTGGTCGGAAGCCCAGCGTAATACAACTCGAGATCTTTGGGTAATCAGCAATGGAAAGTCCGGGTTCGAGTTGCACCGAGCCTACGCATATTGCGGTGGCCTCGATGAATCGTTCGCTGGCAGCGGGGTCCCCACATCGGCCGGGGTGCGAGGACGAACGATCATCGAGGACAGGACCCGCCCGAACTCGGAGGCAATCGATGCGCCAAATTTCAGCGGGACCGCGACAGAGTCGCCCTTGCGCTTTTACGTTTCCATCATTTCCAATCGCGCATCAAACTCGTGCCCGCACGAGACGCAACGGATGCAGTCCGATTCGACGGTGAATTCGTCCGACCGGATGCCCATTCCCCCGCAATCAGGACAGCGCGCCAGATGCACCCGTTGTCCGTCCAACGTTTCGTATTGGCTGCCTCGGAAGCAGTAGATCGGCTTGTCATCCAAGAGCCATGGCTTGCCCGCGTCGTCGACGACGGGAAGGGCGAGGTAGTGATGCTTCACATATTCCTCGATGGCCCCAAGGCTCGCAAACCCATCCTTGAGAAATTTCCCCGTGACCGCGTCATAGAGCGCCTGTTCCTTGACGATTGCTTTCGTCGGTCCCATGTTGGCCTCCCTGAGTTTCGTGAACGTTGGCCGCGATCACCACCCGCAAGACCGGAGAGATGCGCTGCCTTACACGACGCCGGAGTAGTACCGCAGAATGTTGGAGACGGAGATCACGCCGATGATGTCGCCGTCCTGCGAGACAGCGAGATGGCGTGTCGCCTGTTCTTTCATGAGCTTCACCGCCTCGATGAGCGGCCGATCACCGCGGATTGCCACGAGCGGCTTCCGGACGCAGACCTGGACGGGCGTGGTGTTGGCATCGAGACCATTGGCCACCACATCCCGCGCCAATGCCGAGTCGGTAATGAAGCCGACATAAGCGCGGCTGTCCGTCACCAGCAACGAGCCGGTCTTCCATTTTTGCATCAAGCGGCCGGCTTCGCGTAGCGTCGCCGTGTGGGGAACGCTGCGCAGATCCGGCGACATGTGCTCGGCGACCTGTGGACCGGTCAAGGTGTGTTTTTGCGAATTCAGTTTTTTGGGCTCGGCGGCGCGCCGTGCCTCCAGCTCGGCCACGCAGCTTTCAAGCACTCGCGTGCGCTGCAGCAGACTCTGCCGCTCACTGTCGAGGCCGATGCTTTCCGGCGCCTCTTCCGTCATATTGACAAGGCCGGCAGCTTCTCCCAGCTGCGCGTACTGGTAGGCGTCAAGCAGTGCGGAGGTTTCTCCCAGGGACTCCCCGATCAAGCGCTCCGACTCCGAATCGAATTCTTCGAGTGAGCGGCTGGGTTGGCCTTTTTTCACAAAGAGCGCCAACTCTGCGAGTTGCTTCCGCATGCGCTCAATGCTGCGGTCGAGAGAGAGCCGAGGTTTCTTGGTGGCGGTGCGAGTCGAGCCCATAGCACCCTCCGATCGGTAAGGCGGCAGCAAGAGGAGGCGGCATCTTACCTGTGTGCGCCGCGACGTGGCAAGCGTGAGTGTGCCTCCTTGACCCCCACTTATCCACACCCACCGGCAACGACTGTGTTTTTTCACGACTTACCGCGTGAAAAAGGGGACAGACCCGGGGGTCCCAGTCACCGCCCGGCGCAACGCTGGCCGCCCATTCCGTCCGGAGTACACCGTATTGACCCTGAATAATCGGGTCCTACCGGAGCCGGGGTCGTGTAGGCGGGCACAGGACGCTCTGGCACCGCGGGCCGTTCGGGCGGTGACGGCGTCCATGGAAGCTTTGCGGATGCGTCGGGCATTCCGCCTGACGAAGAGGGAGATGGCAGAGGACGCGTGCCTGGCGTGGGCTCGTTCGGAGCTGGCACGACTTCGGAAGGCCGGACGGAGAGACCGGACGGCTGTTCCCCGGGCGCTGAGCGAGCGGCCTGATTGGCAAGCATGCCCCTGACGGCCTTGAGATTTTCTTCGGCGTTGTCCTCCGAGCTGAGGTCCAGTTCTTTCACCGGATCACCCACCATGATCAGGCTGCAACCGGACGAGAGGCAGAGGACCACCAGAGCCGGGACCGCCGCTCGCATCCACGCTAAACGTTTACCATGCTCCATCCGAGGTCGCTCGCACAAAGAACGGCAGGGTGTTTATTCAGCGCTGGAGCAGAAGTCTCCCCACTTTCTATGCCGTTTCCGATGCCTACTCGCGAAACATCCGCACACCCACCTTCCGTCCTTTGATTCTCGCACGCGCGAGGACTTCCAGGATACCCTGCGCCAGGCCCTCAGGGACATCGACGAGCGAAAACCGGTCGTCGATGTGGATGGCCCCAATGAGGTTGCTGTGGATCTTCGCTTCATTGGCAATCGCTCCGACGAGATCGCCGGGACGGATTCCCGCGTCCCGGCCGGCTCCCACATAGAGACGGGCCATGCCTGCCTCGTGACGACCCCGACCTCGACCTCCCGGCGGCGCTCCCGCATCGCCGGCGTGGCGCGGCCGGAATGCCCCGTCGCGCCGTCCGGATGCGGACCATTCGGCCGGTCGAAGAGGCACGGCAGGGATTTCTTCTTCGAGTCGCTCCCCGCCTTCTGCGCAAAAAACGCGCTTGAACGCGGCGGCCGCCACGGTGGCCAGATCCCCGGAGTCGGCCATGGCTTTGACCACGCCGCGAAACGACTCGAGATCGTCTTCGTCCATCGTCCGTTGGATGGCACTGCGCGTACGCTCCAGCCGTTTGGCAAGCAGATCGGCCACGGAAGGCACGGGTGCCACGACGACTTTGGCCTTTGTGTGCTGCTCGATGCTTCGCAGCAACCGCTGTTCGCGCGGGTCGAGGATCGTAATCGCCGCTCCTTCCCGCCCCGCACGGCCGGTCCGCCCGATCCGATGCACGTAAACTTCCGCAGAGGAAGGCAGGTCATAGTTGATGACGTGGGAGACCTGGGGAATGTCGAGCCCTCGCGCGGCCACGTCCGTGGCGACTAGCAATTCGGTCTGTCCTGTGCGGAAGGCTTGCATGACCCGGTCGCGCTGCACCTGACTCATGCCACCGTGGATCGCCTCGGCCCTGTGGCCGCGGCTGTTCAGCATCTGCGTGACCTCGTCGACTTCCAACCGTGTGCGGCAGAACACGAGCGTGGACTTGGCGCCCGCCATGTCGATGATTCGCGCCAGTGCCGCTCCGCGATGTGGTCGCCCGACAATGTACGCCGTTTGTTGAACTTTCGGGGCGGTGCCGGCCTTGACCGGCTCCTTGGCGATCGTGATCTCTACCGGCTTGCGCAGATGCCGGTGTGCGATCGCTTGAATCCGCGGCGGCATGGTGGCGGAGAACAAGGCGGTCTGTTTCGTCCCGGGGGTTTGTTCGAGAATCGCCTCGAGATCCTCAGCAAAGCCCATGTCCAGCATCTCATCGGCCTCGTCGAGGACGACCGTCTGGACGCCATCCAGTTTCAAGGTGCGGCGCCGCAAATGATCGAGGGCCCGTCCCGGTGTCGCGACGATCAGGTCGATTCCACGCCTCAACGCGTGGATCTGCGGAGCAATGGCTTGCCCGCCATAGAGCGCCAATACGGTGATCCGCATTTCTTTGCCGTAACGTTGGACGGCCGTGGCCACCTGAATGGCGAGTTCGCGGGTGGGAACCAGAATCAAGGCCGAGGGCCGCGCCTTGGCGGCGTGAGCGATGCGCTGCAGTAATGGCAGGGTAAACGCGGCCGTCTTGCCGGTGCCGGTGGCGGCCTGGCCCAAGACGTCCTTTCCCGACAGCAACGGCGGTATCGCTTCCCGCTGAATCGGCGTCGGTTCTTCGTAGCCCAATGTCTCGAGAGTGGCCAACAGTCCCGCTTCGAGGCCCAGGGCTGCAAATCCGGGCGAAAAGCCGTGTACGGCCGTTGGCTCAGGCGTCTTCGAATGCTCGTGCTTCATCGTCCACTCCACTCATCCCAGTTGTTTGGGCCACAGCGACTCCAATTCCGGGAACCGCTCGCGATAGTCGGCATGGCTCGCGCGCAAGACTTTCAATGCCTCGTCCCGTCCATAGATGCCGGTGATCTCAACCTTGTGCTGGACGGAGCCCGGTGCCTGTTTGTATGTGAGGAAATAATGCCTCAAACGATCAAGGAGCGTCACCGGACAGTCGCCGATGTCCTTGAAGTCGCCGTAGGCGGCGTCTTCCTTCATCACCGCAATGATCTTGTCGTCCGCTTCACCGCCGTCCGCTAGGCTGAAGCCGCCGATGGGAATGGCGGTCAGGAGGATGTCGCTGTGCGGAATAGTCTTTTCCGTGAGGACGCAAATATCCAAGGGATCACCGTCTCCGACCATGCCCTTGCGTTTTGCCCGCTTGGAAAAAATGGCCGCAACTTTCTCGCCGCAATAGGTTTGAGGAACAAGACCATAATAGACCGGACAATAATTCGAAAAGCGTTGCGGGCGGTCGACCTTGAGAAAGCCGCTGTCCTTATCCACTTCGTACTTCACGGTATCCGTGGGAACGATTTCAATGTAGGCGGTCACGACCTCCGGCGCTCTGTCTCCGATCGACACGCCATGCCACGGATGCGCCTTGAACATGAGACTCATCAACCGTTGAATCGGATCTCCCAGCGACCGCGCCATCAATGCCTCCTTGTTCTCGCGCGGTCAGCCGGAGCCCCGCGACGCGTTCCGACGATGCCGATGAACCATTTCGGTTTGATCCGTCCAAGATCCGTTCTCACGTGGCGCTTCAGGGTCGCGGCAGAATCCAGGACATAATCCCTCCCCTCGTCGCGCACAAAGACGACCCAATGCCAGAAAGGCTTTCCCCGCGCGCGGTGCCATTTCACGGCAAGAAGAGCCGTCGACGGCAGCGCCGACCAGGACGAAAACGGCGTTGACCGGCGATGGGCGGTGAGGCCATATCGTTTGAGCAAGCATCGGACATGAGCCGTGCGGGACCACAATCGGTCATCGGCAGCGACGATTCCCGCTCGCCGAGCCGTCCGCTGAACGGCCTTGTAGCTGACGCCGGCCAGCACGGCGACGCTGGCAATGCCGCACCCCGTGCGCTCGAGCTGGACCACCGGCTTCATGACAATTGCACTTTCAGTTTGCTTCCACCGGAGATCGTGAATCCATGGCGTTGATAAAAAGCCAGCGTCCGATCGAACTGCGGCAAGGGGGGCGTTGTCACCTCGAGGCGTCGCCACCCCCTGGTCTGTCCGATGGTCTTCGATTGAGCAATCAACGCGCTGCCTATGCCCTGGGAACGATGAGACGGACGGACATAGAATTCCGGGATCGTGCCATAGCTTCCCTGCGTATACAGCGCGTAGCTCTGGTACAGAGCCAGAAATCCGACGACCGCTCCGTCGGCTTTCGCGAGCAATACAAGATACGATCCGTCGGCGAGCCAGGCACGAGCTCGGGCTTCCGTGTCCTGACAATCGAAGTTGAAGGTCTTCTCATTCACCGCCGCCATGATTTCATGGAGCAGCTCTCCGACCATGGAGGCAATGACGTGCGCGTCGTCCGGCAAAGCGGGTTCGATGCGAGCAATCGTGGATCTCTTTTCAATCGACTGACTCATAGTTGTTGTTGATTCAAATAGACGTCCACTAACTCAAACCACCTGATACGTGAGCTCTCCCGTTTTTGGTTAAGCCAAACCAAACGGTGTCCAGTGTAGTCGTATTGATGTCCGTGGGTGGAAGCTTTGTGCATATTCAGAATACAGAAACGCGAGTGCACGACATTGCGTCAACAGCTGTCGACGGATGGCAGGCCCCCCCCTCACTCGGTGGGCTCCTGAATCGGTCCCGCCCACTCCCCTTTGGCCAGCTTTACCTCCTGATACCCTCCATCCGGCCACTGAAACTGTCCCGCCTCGTCGATCTGCACGATGAAGGGATCGTCTTCGTGGGCTTCGCCGCGAAACCAATACCAGCCCGCCCTATCAGGCTTCGATGTACTCCATTGATATTCCGTCATTGGTGATTCCGTGGATCACTGATGATGAGATCTCGGCGTCCGTTCTGCTACAGTCGCATTGACGAACCCTAGCATGAACCGTCTACCAATTGAAGATGTGATCCCGCAGCTGCGCAAGGCGTTAGCGGAAGGAAGCAACGCCCTGCTGACGGCTCCGCCCGGGGCGGGAAAGACGACCCGCATCCCTCTGGCCTTGCTCGATGCGCCATGGCTCGCCGGGCAAAACATTCTGGTGCTGGAGCCCAGACGGCTCGCAGCCAGGGCGGCTGCCCACCGAATGGCCGAGACACTCAACGAACGGGTCGGGGCCACGGTCGGCTACCGCATGCGGATGGATACGAAGACCGGACCGGACACCCGCATCGAAGTCGTCACGGAAGGTGTCCTGACCAGACTGCTGATCAGAAATCCCGAACTGGAGGGCTACGGCGCCGTCCTCTTCGACGAGTTCCACGAACGGAGTCTTCAAGCAGATACCGGCCTTGCGCTCGCGATCGAAACGCAGCGGCTGGTTCGTCCGGATCTTCGTTTGCTGGTGATGTCCGCCACGTTGAATTGCGGACCTGTCAGTGACCTGCTCGGCGGCGCCCCCGTGGTCTCCAGCGAAGGCCGCCTGTTTGACGTGGAAACACGTTATCTAGACCGCCCGCTGTCAGGACGCCTGGAGCCGGCTGTCGTCCAGTGCATTCGCCGATCGCTCGCTCAAGACTCGGGCAGCCTGCTCGTCTTCCTGCCAGGCATGGCGGAGATTCGCCGGGTCGAACGAATGTTGCTCGAGGCCCCCGTGGGTGACCACGTGATCGTCGCACCCCTGCACGGCGACCTGCCGCAGGACGCTCAAGAACGAGCGATCGAACCGGCCAAGCCCGGCATGAGAAAGGTCGTGCTGGCGACCTCCATCGCAGAGACCAGTATCACGATTGACGGTGTTCGCATCGTGATCGATGGCGGTCAGATGCGTGCGCCTGGATTCGATCCCCGCTCAGGAATTACCCGTCTCGAAACCAGCCGGGTTACCCAGGACTCCGCCGACCAGCGGAGGGGTCGAGCGGGGCGGTTGGAGCCGGGTATCTGCTATCGCCTGTGGACGGAGCAAGAGCATCGCACCCTCCCCGCTCGCCGCGCGCCGGAAATCCTCGAAAGTGACCTGTCTTCTCTCCTGCTGGAAACGGCTCAGTGGGGCGTCTCCGACCCTTCGGACTTACCCTGGCTCACCCCGCCGCCGACAGGCGCGGTCGCACAGGCCCGGGATCTCCTCACCCGTCTCGGCGCCCTCGATGCCGCGGGACGGATGACCCCTCACGGCAGGCAGATGAATGAACTGGCCCTCCAGCCGCGCCTCGCACATATGCTGCTCGAATCCGCGCGGCTGGACTGCGCGGGTCTGGCGTGCGATCTCGCCGCGCTCCTCAGCGAACGCGACGTGCTGCGCGCGTCCGCTCGCCGGCAAACGGACCTGCGCCTCAGGCTGGACCTCTTGCACGACAACGCTGCACGAGTCACCGGCGACTCGGTCGACCGCCAGGCGATCGAACGCATCAAGCGCACCGCCCGGCAATGGCACAGCCAACTTCAGTCGCTGACGCAGATGCGCCGCCCGGGGCGGCCACTGGAAGCGGATGCGGTGGGGCTGATTCTGGCCCTCGCTTATCCGGACAGAATCGCACAACGCCAGAAAGGCGGCGAGCCGGCACGCTACCTGATGACCAATGGCCGCGGAGCGCTGTTTACCCAGCCGGATCCCCTGAGTGCCGAACCTTACCTCGTGATCGCCGAACTCGATGCTGGATCGCAATGGGCGCGTATTGATCTTGCCGCCCCGGTCGCTGAGCAGGATGTCGAACGTCTTTATCAGGCCGCAATCGTCGAATCCGAGGCGGTCGTCTGGGACAACCGCGCCGGAGCCGTGCGCGCGTCACGACAACGCCGCCTGGGTGCCCTCGTGCTGTCGGAGGAGGCATTGTCGAAGCCCGATCCTTCTTCGATCACCGCAGCGTTGCTGGAAGGAATCCGCGAGGCGGGACTGCATACATTGGCCTGGACGACTGATCTTCAAGACTGGCGGATGCGAGTTGAGTTTCTCCGGCGGATCCAAGGCGCGGAGGCGGGCTGGCCGGATTTGTCCGACGAACGGCTAAGCCAGAGCCTGGAGCAATGGCTCGGTCCGTTTATCGCGGGACTCACGACGTTGGAGCGGGTGCAGCGCATGGACCTCACACCGCCATTGCACGCCTTGCTCAGCCGTGGTCAGCAGCATGAACTCAATCGCCTGGCCCCGACGCACCTTTGTGTGCCGAGCGGCTCCCAGATCAGGGTAAACTATTCCGAACCGCTTCCGATCCTGGCCGTGCGACTGCAAGAAATGTTCGGTTGCAAAGCTACTCCTCGCATTGTCAATGGCACGGTGCCGGTGATCCTTCACCTATTGTCTCCGGCCAAGCGGCCCGTGCAGGTGACCAAAGATCTGACGAGCTTCTGGGCTAACGTGTATCCGGACGTCCGCAAAGAGCTCCGCGGCCGTTACCCAAAACACCATTGGCCGGAGGATCCACTCACCGCCCCGCCGACCGCTAAAACCAAACGCCGGTCGTGAGCTCCACACGTTCTACGCCTTTCGTAGGGTAGACCTGCCGGGCCGCTTCGTCCTATGGTCGCTCATGCGGGGAGCGACGCTGCTGCTGATCAGCTTGATGCTTCTGGTGCCGGCAAGCGGACGCGGCGAACTCGCGGACTTTGCGCCTCCTGCCGCGAGTGCTCCCTTCGATGGGGTCGACGATGCGGCGCTGCAGGCTGCAGTCACCGCGCAGACGCTCGCCTTTCTCGACAGACTGCAACAACATTGGGGACAGGGCCCGGACCAGCTGAGAACCGTCGTGACAGGCGTCCCTGCCGAACGCGTGGACGACAGCGCGCTGATCTATCTGCGGAACCTGAATGCGCACGGTATTCTCGAAGGCTACGAATTCCATAAGGGATCGCTGGCCCGCGGTCAGTACGTGATCATCCAGCAGCCGCTGAACGGCTTGAATGAGTTCATCGGATACTACACGGCGCTCAAAGAAGCCCTCTCCGCCGCCTACGGCAAGCCGGAACTGGATCGTGTGGTCTGGGACAATGATCTGTACCATCCGCTGCCGGAGTATTGGGGCGTGGCCGTGATGATCGGACATCTCCGCTATCATGCCGCTTGGGAAACGGCCGAAGGGACGCTGACGCTGGACCTCAACGGAAATCAGTACAGCCGGTTGTCGGTGGAGTACCGCGTGCGCGGCGAAAACGCGGAAACCTAGTGCTAGTTACGTGGGAATATCTCGAACTCCATCATAAGAGGTCTTCGACTGGTGGGTCAGCTTCACGACGTCGCCGTTCTTTACCACCGAATCCTCACTCCCGACCTTCTTGTTGACCGCCACGAGCACCTCCCGCTGGAGCATAAACGGCACAAGCGCACCCAATTCGTCCGGATGCGCATCGATCATTTTTTTGATCGTGGTGGTTTCCGCGACGTCGAGCTCGATCTCGTGGGCTCCCATCGCCTCGCGCAAGGTCATACCAAACACCAGCACCTTTACCATGGTTCGTTTTTCCTCTCCATCTGGTCTCGCGCTTTCCGTCCCCCGCTTCTAAAGCCGTTGAGCGGCGGTCATTGGTAATCAGGCAATGGTCAAGGGCGGTTCGACGTCATCCATTGGCCATAAGCCAACGACGTCTTCCGTCCGTCGCCCGGCTCACCGCGGGCGTGACAGCGGAAACAATCGGGCCGCTTCGGATGACGCGCCGGCAGCGGCCTCTCAGCATCGGCAGTATGACATGCGACGCACGCTTTTTCAGTCGTAACGGCCTGATGTTCTGCGTTGCGCGGGATCGCAGGGTTGCGGTCCTTCGGTGTCGGCAACAACGATACTCCGATGACAATGCCGAGCGCGCCGACGACAAAGATCCAATCGACCTTCCGGAACTTCATCGAGCGGGCTCACCGGTTTGCCGGTCACCGGCCTCATAACTCTCCATGAGCACCTGCGCAATGTGTTTGACGCCGATACTTCGGGGCAGGCCCGTCTTCAACTGGATCATGCAGGCCGGACAACTGGTCGCCACAACGTCCGCCCCGCTGTGCGTCACTGCCTCCTGTTTTCGGGCCACGATCCGCTGCGAGGTGTCAAAATCCTTGATCAGGTATGTGCCCGCGCCGCCGGCACACCGATCGGCGTCGGCCATCTCCACGAATCGAAAGCCCGGAAGAGCCTTCAAGATTGCGCGCGGCTCTTTGGTTACGCCGGCCGCCCGCAGGTGGCATGAAGAATGGTAGGTGACCGTGCGAAGTGAAGCAGCCCCGGCACCCATCGAAGGGCGCGCGGACGATTGGGCAACGAACTCCGAAATATGCTTTACGCGTCCGGCCAGTGCCTCGGCGGCCGGTTGTTCCGGTTCACCGGCAAACAGCTTCGGATAGTCCTTGAGCGCCAGGGTGCAGGAGGCGCAGCCCGTGACGACCGTCTCATACCCGGCAAAGGCCCGCAAGTTTTCCCGCGCTCCGTCTTTCGCCAGGCCTCGATGTCCGTAGGTCTCGATCGGCGTGCCGGAGCAGCGTTGAGGCGGCAGGTCCGGTTCGACGCCGTGTTTGCGCAGTACGGCGATGACCGCATCACCGACCCCGTCATCAAAGTAATTGGCGGCGCACCCGTGGAAATACGCGACGGTTGAACGCGTCCGGCCGCCTGCAGTCACCAGGCCGGCATGTCGGTCGCGCAGCTGTCTGACGGCCAATTTGGGAAGCACGACCGCCGGGGACAAGCGTGCGCTTGGCGCCAGGTATTTCATAACCGGACGAGTACACACATCCAAAAGGCGCCGCATGAACGGCCGGTCCCACAGTGGCTGAAATCTGGCCAACCATTTCAAGAAAGCGGCAAAGCGCTCGGTTCGGGCGTGAAACCGAAAGATCATGCCGGCCAGCGCATTGGGCTGCTCTGCCCGCCGGTCGAGGATCAGCTGTGAGACGTCGACGCCGGCAGGGCACGCCGTCCGGCAGGATTTGCAATTGAGACAGGCTTCGACCACGCGTTTCGAATTCAGGTAACTGTATTCTTTGTCGGTGACGATCTCGAACCAGCCTCGGGAGCTCATGTCTTCTGAACGGAACACGTCGTAGACCGGGCAAACGGCGTTGCACTTCGCACAAGTCGCGCAGGATTTGGAGAGCCTGGTGTAGTCGATGTGCTCGGTGAATGGCCGGTCGCTGATCTTCACACCGGGGTTCAAGATGCCGGATGGATCGAAACTGCGTTTCACCTTCACAAACAGGTCGTACAGCTCCGGCCCGAACATCGCCGACACGTACTCGGCTCGCACCCGTCCGTCGCCGTGTTCTCCGCAGATGGAGCCGCCGAACCGGTCGAGAACGGTGCGATGAATCTCGTGATAGCCCTTCACCATCTTGTCGTAGTCGCGCTTGTCGTTCACGTCGAGAAGCGGCACGATATGCGCGTTGCCGTTGCCGATATGACCGAAGATGGCGACGGGCACTTGTTGGCCGCCGAAAAATTCTTCGAGATAGCGGATGAGTTCGCTGATCCGTGGCGCTGGGACGACGACGTCATCCACGAAATTGATCGGCTTTTTTCGCGGATCGAAGCGGTAGAGGGTGGGATACAGCGCTTTGCGCGCCTTCCAGAGCTGCTCCCGTTGCTCCGGATCGTACGCAGTCACCACGGCAGAGGCGAGCGGATATCGGCGGCAGACTGCCGCCATCCGCTCGGCTTGTTCTTGCAGATCGACGCCCGGGTCATCGGCATCGAGCTCGGCCAGCAAGGTGGCGGCGCAATCGGCGGGAATCCGGTGCTTCACGCGGCCGATGAGATCCAGCGTGTTGGCATCCATGACTTCCAGCGCGCTCGGACGCAACTCGAGCAGCTGCGGCACCGCGTCACCGACGTCTTCCAGACGCTTGAAATGGATCAGCGCGGTCAAGGTCGCCTGCGGCTTGTCGACGAGACGGATGGTCGCCTCGCTGAAGATACCGAGTGTGCCTTCGCTGCCGACGAGTAGTTTCGGCAGATCCATGACACCGCGCGACAGCCCTTCGGATAGGGCAAAGAGATTGTACCCGCAGCTGTTCTTACTGACTCGCGGGCGGGCGCGTTCCAGGCGTTCGGCATGCGCCTGCACAAGAGACCACGTCTCTCGAACCGCAGTATGTGAGTCCAAGAGGCGCCCGGCGGCGGCATCATTGAGGTGGTACGTCCGTGCATCAAGCCATGCACCGGAGGCCAGACAGACACGGAGGCTCTCGACGTTGTCCTTGACGGCTCCATACCGCAATGTGTGGGGGCCGGCTGAGTTATTCGCCAGCATCCCTCCCAATTTGCACATGTCCCCGCTGGAGGGATCCGGCCCGAACATCAACCCCTGCCGGGCGAGTTGCTTGTTGAGTTCCGCCAGCACGATACCCGGCTGCACGCGCGCCCGGCGTTCCTCTGTGTTGACTTCGAGAATACGATGCAGGCGGGACACGTCGAGAATGATGCCCGATCCGATGGCCGAGCCAGTCAAATTGGTCCCGGCCGCGCGGGCGGTCAGGGGAATGCCGCGTTCCACTGCGTAGCGCAGCAGACGATGGATGTCTTCTTCTGATTCCACCAAGGCGACGGCCTGCGGGTCCATCCGATAAATGCTGGCATCGACCGCATAGGCGGTTTTCGTCGGCGGGTCGTCTTTGATCTGGTCTTCTCGCAGAAGCCGGCGGAGATCCGATCCGACGGTGCGGGAGCTATCGGGCATCACAAGCATCGGGCGGCATTCTAACAGGGGAGCGAAAAGATCCGCCACCTCGCAAGCGTCCAGACCCCGTCGCGCCGGTTGTCAGTTTGTGGGGCTTCGAGCAAGTCGCTAAGATAGCCTCTATGGCCTCCGCGAAATCGTCGTTGTATGTCTCGCGTATTCTTCCCGATCCGGTCATGGTGGTCATTCGAGAGCGGTTCATGCTCATCAATGAACCGCTCGATGCGCCTCCCGCTCCGTCAGCGCTGAAAGCCGGTCTCTCGCGCGCGGCCGCGGCCATTGTGACGCTCAACGAGCGCATCGACGCCGATCTGTTGGCCGCCGCGGACGGGCTGAAAATCGTCGCGAACTATGCCGTCGGCTACAACAACATCGACGTGAATGCCGCACGGCAGCGGGGCATCGTGATCACGAACACTCCGGACGTGCTCACCGATGCTACGGCGGATCTCACTTGGGCCTTGATGCTGTCGACCGCCAGACGGGTCATCGAAGGCGACCGCCTCGTGCGCAGTGGTCAGTGGACCGGATGGACACCAACGCAATTGCTTGGTGCAGCCGTTGCGGGGCGGACATTGGGAATCATCGGC
>JBKPSD010000074.1:0-14598 GCA_046734935.1 Nitrospirota bacterium | reverse complement strand
GACGATCACGTTCGCGCAACTGTTTGTGCATGCCTTTGATCGCGCGACTGGTCCATCGGCTGTTCCCGAACGGCGGGCGGCTGGAAACCGGCCGGTCCTCGGCCGACCATCCAATCACGTAGAAGCTGTGCCACGACCTGGGTCATTGCTGCGTCCTGAGTAGATGGCCCCTGCAGACCCAGGACGCACAGGCCACGAAGAGGTATACCGTGAATACATGCGATGGCCTGACGTATTCGGCCTCCCGTGCAGTCCTCTCCAAGTGTAGCCGCTTTAGTTATTCTCACATTCCCCAAAGGAGGGGTATCCAGCTCATTAGGAAAGGAAGAAATCGGGGATTCATGGACTAGTAAATATTCCAGAACGCTTTTGGTGCACGGCGCCCCATGCTTTCTGGTCATGACGCGTCAGCGCAGGCTTGTTACGCTAGAGACGACAAAGGAGGCCGCGATGAAGGCACGCTATGTGGACAAATATATGCCGGAAGCCCTGGCCGGAGAAAAGTGCCCTGCACGCAGGACCGGAACTGTGATGGACCGCAGAGACGCCGTGCGCGTTCCGCTCCATACCTACGTGTCCTATGTCACTGATGAACGGATGGGATTGTCCCGAGGGCAAGGCTGGCTGGTGGATTTGTCGAAGACAGGGTGCAAGATCGTTGGACCGGCTCTAATGGTGGGCACGACCGTGACGGTTGTCTTGTATTTTCAAGACGAAAAGGATCCCCTCTGCGTGTGCGGTGCGACCGTCACCTGGTGCAATGGAGAGTCCTTCGGCGTGCGGTTTCCGAAGATGAATGGCGCCGAGCGTCAACGCTTGCAAGAGCTCGTCCTACGGTTTGCGACCTTGAAAGATCACAGCGAAGAACACACGGCGTTTCGGCTCGCGTAAGCCCTTCCTCTTTCTTTCTTCCTCCGCTCGTGCGGCGGTGACCAAATCCGCACCTAGGGGATATCCTAGCTTCCCGGTAGGCACAGATCATCTATGGTTCGATCCTGACATCCTAAGGAGGATCCCATGACACAGCCGAGTCACTTCTTTGAGCCCCCATTGAATGGTTCGAATCAAAACGAGCCAGGCATGCAAATGCTGCCCCCGCTTGATCTCGTGAAACCGTGTCACGACCCTGTGCCGGTGAATGTCGAGGTCGCTATGGAGTGGGCTTGCCTTGGCGGAGACTGAGACTCGAGTTGCACTTATGTCCGCCTGCCTCTTCGACGCTCATTCCGTTACCACCGCCGCGCCGTTCTGATTCGTTCCTTTCGTGGCTAGAACCAATCGTTAGCGTGCGCTGATCAATGCACGTAGGCTCACGCCTGTGGAGGAGAAGCACATGGACGACAAAACCATTACAGCGATTTCAACCTCTCTCGCGTTGATGCAGATTCAAGTCAATGCGCTCCTGCTGCTGTTCGAGCAACAGACTGGTCTGTCGATCAAGGAGGATTTCCAACGGCTTATCCGCGAAGGAGTGCAGACCGTCGGCTTAGAGACCATGCAGGGAATCAAAAGTCGTATCTACGAAGGGATCGTCCAGCAAGGGCCGGGAGATAACGGGAACGGTCAGCATTGATCTGTGCGATCGTCCGACCATTCGGTACCTCCTCTCCGCGATAGCCGCCCTAGCGAACAACCTGTGATTCCTATAGGCTCCGGCGCTACAGCCCCTCCCACGAGCCTGCGATAGCAAATTATCGCCGCCACGCCGATAACAGTTCTGCGGCCATTCGTCTATCAGAATGCAGGTTCAGACCCTAAGCCTTTCGAGCTGAGGTTTCAATGCGGGTCCGTATTTCCTACGATGTCCTGCCCCGTGCCAAAGGTATGGCCTAAGGACCATGCTTCACGGCTTGCTTTCGGTACGCGCATCATCTTATCCTTGCGCCAACGCCTTCTTATCTCCTCATCGATCACCTTGCGCGGGTTTCAGCGGATCCGGCATCCGCCCTGTCCGCACATTGAAAGCGCTGTGCAACAACCCCTAATCACATCGTCAACGGAGGCGTCATGAAGCCATCGTCGGTTAAGAAAAAGGACGACAAGAAATCGGGAGTCGTCATCTCCGTTCAGGATCTCTCGCCCGGGAGCAGCATTTCCTCACGACGAAAGCCGGCCTTCGAGGACTTGCATGCCCTGATCAGCAATCGAGCCTATGAATTATATGTCCAGCGGGGTTGCCGCGACGGCCACGCGCAGGAAGATTGGCTCGACGCCGAACGCGAAGTCCTGAACCGTGAGTTTCCAACTTAAGAAATGCGTCGTGTAGGCGGTTGTTGATAGACAACATCGCAGACAAGACTTAGCGTCGCGTCTATGGTGGGGGCGGAATACGCAGGTGGAGTGCGTCTATAACATCGGGCGTTTTTACTGCGTCTGGGCTGAACATCCTGGCACGGTCACGGGAGTGTCATATGTCTCATGGCCTCGACCGGGATTTGTCTGATTTTGGAAAGCCTACGATGGCATCAACACCACGACTGGAAGAAGATCCTCACTTAGGGCTCATCGAACAGGTCTTCAGTGAAAATCATATTCACATGTCCAGTCGACGTACAGCGGCGGCGTCACATGAAAGCCAGCGGCGAATGAACCTGTCTCATGAGGCGGGATTTGAAGAGCCCGTTCGGCCATGACCAGCGCCCAAAAAATTCGCGTGCTGATCGTGGATGACCACATCATGGTCCGCCAGGGGCTGCGGGCCCTTCTGATGTCGTATCCGAATATCGAAGTGGTGGGCGAAGCGGGAAACGGCGAGGAGGCCGTCTCGAACGCAGCAAAACTGCAGCCGACCATCGTTGTGATGGATATTGGCATGCCAAACCTTGACGGCATCGGCGCGACCCGATTGATCAAGACCCAGTATCCGCACATGGCGGTGCTCGGTCTCTCCGTGAATGCGCCAACCTATCACGTCGATGCGATGTTGAAGGCCGGAGCGTTCGAAGTGCTGACTAAGGAAAAGGCGGTTGACGAGTTATACATCGCCATCCAACGGGCAACAGCGGCGATTCAACCCATCCTCATTCTCGATGAAACACCAACGGCATCGTCGCCAGCGGCTGCGGATCCTATCCCTGAGACCGAGCGTATGCCCGATGTCCAGCCGACGAAAAACCCGCGAGAAGTACCGTAACACGCCACCGCCGCTCGCGGCCTGCCATGTTGCGTCAGCCTTTGTCCTCGTCCAGGAACTGCCGGGTCATTGATCCGCAAACGCTGCCTTTTCAGCGGTGCTCCTTACAGCGCATTCCCCAAAGGAGGGAGCACAATCCCCCCTGAACGAGGAAGGTGCGGGCCGTCATGAACCCATACACTTGTGATGGGACCTGCTCAAGGAGGCTACATGACCAGACGGTACCATGCTCGTCGCCAGTCCCGCCAGGCGCTCTTATGGCGTGTGTTCTATGGCAGCGGAGAGCTCGTGGGACAGGGCAGCATCGTTGATGTCCATAAAAACGGTTGCCGTATCAGCGGCCGCATGCCTGTGGAAGTCGGCTCGCATCTTCGTCTTTGTATCTGGCCGACAGACAATCCGACCAATATCGTTGTGGCGCAGGGAACCGTTCGCTGGGCCCGTGGACTCGAATTCGGACTGCTCTTGGACGCTCACATGCCGGACCTCGATGAACTTGCGCATCAGCTTGCCTCGGTCCTTGGGCAGGATGTTGTTGGCACGATGCCTCCGCCGCCTCCGAACGTTTCCTACAAGCCTGTAGGCGGAGGGGCACAGAATCTGCCCAACTAGGTAAGATCATAGGGGAATTCAGGGTTCTCTTGGTCGAATGAATCGAGAGCAGTGGTATACTTAGACGATGGGAAGCGTAGAAAACAGACACAAGTGTCATTTCATGCTGGAGCAGAATGCCAAGGGCTATTTTACGGGCAATTTCGTCTGCTCCTATTGCGGCATCAAAGTTTCCCAGTCCCAGTGGTTCGATAACCTCGCCGTTACTGCGGGTCGCGAACCTTCGCACGGACTTTCCCGCACCCCGCCGCGCCAGAACCGCTGACAGGTCGCGACCCGAACGTTGACGTCTTCTCTTGGACAACTGCGCCGGTGGCCGTGAAGAGGGTTTGATACTCTGCAACTTCGGTCTCATGCATGGAACAATGGCTTTCCAAAGAATTCCTGACCGCCATCGCCATCGGATCCGGATTCGCCTTCCTGATAGGAGTCATCGTGCTGCCCTGGATCGTGGTGAAACTGCCGAAGGATGCGTTCTCGAACGTCAAACGGCATAACTGGCTCGATCACCAACCGGCGGCCTTTCGTGTTCCCCTCCGTCTTCTTAAGAACGTGCTGGCACTCGCGCTAATCGTGGTTGGCATTGCGATGCTGGTCCTCCCGGGCCAGGGACTTCTGGCCATTCTGTTGGGCGTCATGCTCGGCGATTTTCCAGGCAAACTCAAATTGCAACAATGGATCCTTGCAAAACCAAAAGTATTGAACAGCCTGAACTGGCTGAGGCGGAAATTCAGCAAACCGCCGCTCGACCGACCGTCGCGGAAACTCGCCGCTTAACGCCTATTTTTACTTCGGCTCGGGTCCTCTTCCCTCCTGTTTGCGGGCGTCGAGCGCATGTGAGACGTGGTCAAGCCCGAAACTTGGAGCAGGGAAAGACCGTCACCGCCAATTCCCCTCTTGCTTGACCGCACGCCGAGACTGTTGCTAAGGTGAGAGCGTCTTTCCTAGGCGAATCTATTTAAGGCGATGAGTCGACTCATCGGGACAAAAATTTTTCTTCTTCTCGCCGTCTGGTTGCTGACCGGAGGCCTTGCCTTCGCCGATTCCTTCGATCTCACCGATGAGCTCCAGCACGCACTCGTCGATCGAACCTGCGCCCTCGAAACCGACCTTGATGAGGTGCGGGAGTCGCTCGGAGAGGTCGCCTGTCTGACGTTGCGTGGAGCGAATCCGGCTCAGGCCGGCGGAACGGTGATCAAGCCGCCTCCATGCTCCTCCCTTCTTTTCGTCCTTGCCTTGATGCAGCCTCTCCCTGAAGTCCTCAAGACATTCCGCATGTAGGCCTCCGTCCGGGGTCCCGTTCCGACCGGCGACGCCGGTGACAAATCAACTCGACAGACGTTCACCTGTGCCAAAGGAGGACGAGAGGTTCGATGCTTGAGCGTGCGATCAGCTTTTCGCTGACCCAGCGTGTCTTCGTGTGCATGGCGGGGCTCGCCCTCATGTTCAGCGGACTGTACGCGTTCCACATCCTCGACGTCGTCGCCTATCCGGATCCTTCCCCCCCGATGATCGACGTCATCACGCAATATCCCGGCTGGTCGGCTGAACAGATGGAGCGGGCCATCACGCTCCCCATCGAAATCGCGTTGCAAGGGATGCCGGGACTGACGGACATCCGCTCGCTGTCGATTTTCGGCCTCAGCGACATCAAGGTGTATTTCCAGTTCGGCACCGACTATTTCCGCGACAGGCAGGAAATCCTCAACCGGCTGCAGTTGATCACGTTGCCGCAGAACGTACAGCCGGCGATTTCACCGTGGTCGGCCATCGCCGAAATCTACCGCTACGAGGTGGAGGGGGACGGGAAGTCCCTCACCGACCTGAAGACGATCCAGGAATGGCAAATCCGGCGGGAATTCAAGCGGGTTCCCGGCGTCATAGACGTGACGACGTTCGGCGGGACCGCCAAGGAATTTCACGTCGATCTCGACCCGGGGAGGCTGCTTGGGTACAACGTCACGCTCGATCAGGTCATGGATGCGCTGGCCAAGAGCAACACGGACGTGGGCGGCAACTATCTGACCATGGGGGCCCAGAGCTTCAACGTGCGCGGCATGGGGCTGATGAAGAGCCTCGACGATATCGCCGACACGGTCGTGACGGAAAAGGACGGTACGCCCATTTTCGTGCGCAATTTGGGACAGACAAGCGTGGGCCACCGTGTTCGCCTCGGCAAGGTGGGCATCAACGAGCGGGGCGACGTGGTGGAAGGCGTCGTGCTGCTGCAACGCGGAGAGCAAGCGCTGCCCGTGCTCGAACGGGTACACAAGAAGGTCGAAGAGCTGAACGCGCACCGTCTGCCCGGAGGAGTGGCGATCAAGACGTTCTACGACCGGACCCAGTTGATTCACACGACGATCGAGACGGTCGTCGACATTCTGCTCGCCGGCGTCGTGCTGGTGTCAATCATCCTGTATCTGTTCCTGGGACATGGACGAACGGCCCTGATCGTGGCGCTCACCGTGCCGGTCGCACTCCTCTTTACCTTTTGCATCATGGTCGTGCGGGGGCAGTCGGCGAATCTCATTTCGCTGGGCGCCATCGATTTCGGAATCATCGTTGATTCGACGCTGATCATGGTGGAAAGCATTTTTTATCATATATCGCATAAGCGGGTGCCGGGCTTGACCGTGCCGATGCACGTGATGCGGGCCGCGAAAGAAGTCGGACGCCCGATTTTTTTCGCTACCACCATCATCGTCGTCGCGTTCATCCCGCTGTTCACGATGACGGGGGTGCCTGGCAAAATCTTTGCGCCGATGTCCCTCACGTACGGCCTGGCATTGACGGGGGCGTTGTTGATGGCCTTTACCCTGGCGCCGGCGCTGTGTGCGCTACTTCTGACCGGCGACGTGCGCGAACACGATACGGTACTCGTCGAATGGATCAGGACCAAGTACCTGGCCACGCTCGGGTGGGCGTTAGATCATGAGGTGATCGTCATTGGTGTCGCCGCCGCGGCGCTGGCGCTGGCAATCTTTGCGGTTCCCTTCATCGGCGGCGAGTTCATGCCGGCCCTTGAAGAAGGCAACATCTGGATGCGGGCGACACTGCCCGTCGACATCTCCTTCGAGCAGGCGGCGCAGCTGGCCACCGACATCCGGCAGGTCTTCAGGGACGTGCCGGAAGTGATCGATGTCGCATCGCAGCTCGGACGACCCGACGACGGCACCGATCCAACCAGTTTTTTCAACGCCGAGTTCCTGGTGACGCTCAAGCCCCGGTCCGACTGGCGGGCGGCGGTGAAGGACAAGCACGGTCTCATCAGCGAGATCGAGCAGGAGTTGACCTCGTTCCCGGGGATTTCGTTCAACTTTTCTCAAGCGATCCAGGACAACGTGCAGGAAGCGATGTCCGGCGTGAAAGGGGAGAACGCCGTCAAGCTGTACGGTCCCGATCTCCGTCAGTTGGAAAATACGGCGATGCAGGTCCAGCGGCACATGTCGGCCGTGCGGGGGGTGAAGGACCTCGGTGTGCTGCATCTCCTGGGCCAACCGAACTTAATCATCGAAGTCGACCGTCAGGAATGCGCCCGATACGGCTTGAAGGTCGGCGACGTGAACGACGTGATCCAAGCGGCGATTGGCGGCCAGGCTGTCACGCAAGTGTACGAGGGGGAAAAGTGGTTCGACTTGGTGGTGAGATTCCTGCCGGAGTACCGCCGCGACAATGAAACGATCGGCCAGATTCTGGTCAGCACTCCGGACGGGGCCAAAATTCCGATCAAACAACTGGCGAAGATTTCAGAGCAGACCGGCGCCTTTATCATCTACCGGGAAAACAATGAGCGGTATATTCCCATCAAGTTCAGTGTACGGGGACGCGATCTCGAAGGAACCGTCAAGGAAGCTCAGGAGGCGCTAGCCGAGCACGTGTCGCTCCCCGAGGGCTATCGCATCGAATGGCACGGCGAGTACGATCAACTGCAGGAAGAAAAGAGCCGCCTCGCGGCCATCGTGCCCGTGACGCTGCTGCTGATTCTATTTCTCGTCTACTTTGTCCTCAATTCGATGCGCGATGCGCTGCTCGTGCTCATCGCCGTCCCCTTCGCGCTGGTTGGGGGCGTGCTCGCCTTGGCACTGACGCGCACAAATTTCAGCATCTCGGCTGCGGTCGGCTTCATTTCACTCTTCGGAGTCGCGGTACAGGGCGCGCTCATCCTCGTGTCGCGCATCCGCGACCTGTTGCTGGATGGGCATGACATCCGGACGGCGATCCTCAAGAGCGCCGAAGTCCGGATGCGCCCGGTGCTGATGACCTCATTGGCCGCCGCCATCGGCCTGATTCCGGCGGCAGTGGCGAGTGGCATCGGCGCCCAATCGCAGCAGCCGCTGGCGCGTGTGGTCGTCGGGGGCATGCTCACCTCGGCGGCGTTGATTCTCCTCGTCCTGCCGATTCTCTACCGCCTGGCCTATCGGTGGAGCGAAGGAGAGGCAAAGGCACAGGAACTGCCCTGACCAGATACCGCAATGGGCCCGCAGTGAAGCCAGCTTTGAACGGATAACATGTCACGAGAATGAGTTCATCTTCATCATCGGCGAGACGAATCCTGTCCGTCCTCGCATCAACGATGCGGCTCCCTTGGACGCGATAGCGTCTGGAGTTTCCCTCGGGTGTGTCGATCACAATCTCCTCCGAGTCACGTAAACGTTCAACGAATGAGAAATGCGTATCGCGGTGGCCGGTGAGTATGGTCGTGCCGCCTGCGCCGGGCGCTGCACTGGATTCGGCAAGTGCCGGCCCAAACGCCAACGTTCGGCCGTAGGCGCCGTTCAAGACGACTAAATCGACATCATGTGAGGGAATCCGCAGCCGGCCCACCGGCCAGGTATCTGCCCAGGGCCAGGGTGCGACCCGCAATTCACCTGCCAGCGTTCGGGACCAGGCCCGATGCAGGAGCACCTGCGCGAGCCTGGCCTTCGCATAGATCCACGATCCTTCCCCGATCTGCCATAGTCCGACGGCGAGGACGAGCACCGTCAGTATGACAGACGGACGGGGAGTGGTCTGAATCGGGCTCATGCGATCCGGTATCGGCGGAGCCACATCCAGGAGACGGACGCTAGCGCCAGAAAGCCTATGACGATATGCCGCAGCCCGTTTGTGGCGGTTCTCGGAAGGCCAAAGATCGCTTGATAGTGCTGACCCTCGGGCAGATTGGTTTTCATCGCGTGGGTAATCACCGACGCATCGTTTGGCCTGATCGGTTCGGTATCGATCGCAACGAGACTCGTATAGGGACTGACGAGGTGGTGAGCCAATGCGATGGCAAGCACCGATTGGCGAATCCCGCCCTCGCCGCCATCAGATCTGTTTCGATCCAGCAACGATTCGATCTTTCGGCTGGCCCAGTAGATCGACAGGCCGTTTCTCGAGGGGGCGCCAGCAACCTCGACTGTCTTTTTCCATGTCCCGGCGTTGAATGTGCCGGTCAGGGTGACTTCCGACGGCACGGTGGATGTCTTGAAGGCAAGGACCACCGGCTCGCCGTCGTAGAGATCGGGAATCCTCGAGGGAAACAGCTCTGCGGTCGCCTCGAAGCCCTGCACCTGAATGTCGGTCAGCACGGGCCGTTCCAACTTCCGAAAGATCGCATCCATCCGCACCTTGACTTCACTCGTGCTCCCGATGTGCGTGAAAGTGCCTCGGCCGAATTCCGCTGCCTTTCGCATGAAATGGCTGTTCGGCGCCGACCCGATCCCGATCGTAAACAGCCGACTTTGCCCCAATTGCGCGCGAATCACGTCGAACAGCTCTTCTTCGTTGCCCACTTGACCATCCGTCAAGAAAATCACTTGCCTCACATGGGTAGCAGGAGGGCTCCCCCTGAGCGCCATCCTTAACGCCGGAAGAATTTCGGTGCCGCCGTTGGCATGGAGCCGCTCGACATACCGGACGGCCTTCCCAAGAGTATCGGTTCTCACAGGCTGCGGCTCGGAGAACAGTACGTGCGTGGCGCTGTTGAATTGGATGACGTTGAACCGGTCCTCTGAACTGAGACGGCCGAGAGCGAGCACGAGCGCGGCTTTGGCCTGTTCGATGGACGGGCCTGCCATGGAACCTGACGTGTCAATGACGAGGATCGTTTCGCGCGGCGGTGTGCGTATCGTCTCGGTCGAAGCGGGAGGACCCACCATCAAAAGGCCATAGGCGGTGTCGTTCTGCGGCTGGAGATATACGACGGCAGTTGGAGAAGCACCTCCGGCTGGCTGCCAAGTCAATTGAAAGTCCCGATTGGCCGGTACGTGATCCTGTCGTAGCGTGACGTGACGCCTGCCATCGGGGTCGGCGATCATCAGGATCTCGTGAAAGGCTGACTCGATCTTCCCGAGCGGAAATCCCGCCGCGAGGTCGACCGTCAAAGTGACCGGATTGATCGGGCCGCGATGCGGGTGCTGGACCGGCGGCGTGATCCTTGATGCGTCGGTGACGCGGTCGGTATTGGGCGACCGGCCTGAACCTTGCGGTTCGTCTTCGATGATGACCGGCGTGCCCGGGATGTAACGGGGGCCCACGACCATGGGGAAGCGCAGTGAGAACTCGCCACGGTTATAGCGCACCGTTTCCTGGTACTCGATTTCGATGGTGATCCTGTCTTGTGGCGCGATGTTGGCGACCGAGACCGTGAACACGTTGGGGCGCTCCTGTTCGACGACACTCGTCCGTTTGCCTTCCTGCTTCGCCTGTTCATACGCTCTCTTGGCCTCGGCGCGCTCCCGAATTTCCCCGATGATCGTCCGATCGCCGACCTTCATCCGCAGATGATCGACGGCGGCCGTGTCCGGAAGCGGAAACACATAGATGCCCTCGGCCCAATCGTCCTTCACCCGGCTCGGGTTGAAGAATTCCTGGGTGAGCACCGTCCGGGCGAGCGTGCCGGTGATAGCGATGTTGACGTTGGTGTTCAGCAGCGGGGCCGGGACGTACCGACCCGCCACAGGGGATTTGAAGAGCAGACTTCCTTGCGTCACGTCCTTGAGCGTTATGCCGTTGTCCGCCACGCCGTTCTCACTGGACGGTGGTTCGCCACAGGCGAGGAGCACCGGTGGCGCGCCGAGCCACGAAAGGACGATCGTCAGGAGTGGAAGCAATATGACTTGTCTTCTACGTTTCCGGATCTCTTTTGGTGCCCTCTCGTTGAGAAGTGTCATGTGTCCTTCCCTTGTGAATGGGTGACTAGACGACGCCGCGCCTTTTCAGCATCTAAAGGAGCCGGATCTACATGAGGGAACAGCCCTCATGTAGATTGGCTCACGTGTTAGCTGCCGGAGGCCGGTTCGAGGGCGGGAGGTTCACTGCCGCCTTCAGAGGCATTCGCGGAAGGCACGAGGCTGTCGACGAGTGAGCCGGCGGGGTCAGTGCTCTGAGCGGGATCGCTGAATGTCTGCGTCGGCTCGGGCACGGGCGTCGTGGCGACGGCCGGTGCCCGCATGTGTTCGGCACCGATGGGGCGGATTTCCAGATGCACCCGGCGGTTCATCTGACGGCAGACGTCGCTCAAATCGATGCAGAGCACGCCTTCTTTCCCCAGACTGACGGTCTTGATTTGATGCTCGGCCACGCCGGCAGTGATCAATTCCGCCTTGACGGTTTCGGCCCGCTTCATACCCAGTTTCAAGTTGTAGCCGGCTGATCCCTGTTGATCGGTGTAACCCTGGATAAGGACGCCGAGGTTCGCATCCTTCTTCATCATCGACGCCTGCTCGTCAAGCCGCTTCCTCGCTTCATCCGTCAGCCCCTTCCGGCCGACCTCGAAATACAGGTCGGTGTGGACGATGCCCGGCATTGGTGAGGCGGATGTAACTTCGACCGTCTTTGATGGGGACAGCGAGATGGGCATGACGGCCGGCTCAGTGCGTTTGATCGCTTCACTGACTTCTGCTCCGCTCAGGTGATCTTGACCGCCGGTCTGGTCGGTTGACGAGTAATACCAGATGGCGCCGATGACGGCGGCCAGACTCACGATGAGGCCCGAGACGACCAGCACGTCCTTATCTTTGCTGGGGCCGGAAATGCTCGGGGCGATACTGCCTGATGTGACTTGTGACGGACCTTTCTGCATGATGAATCCTCCTTGTGATTTTTCTCAGTGGTGATCAATCAAAATGGTCGTCTGCTCTATGAGCCGTGAGACAGGATGCCTGCGCCACCTCCTTTCCGTCCCCTTGATCCGGCTCTCCGTTGGCCGGATGCTTGAGCAACCGGAGTGCCGGGTCCCTTGGGGACGTTCTCGCGCAGAAATTCAATCCGAATTGAGGGGTTAGGCTGCGTGAAGGCGGATGGCGCTCATGCGGGGAAAGTGAATCCGCCGTGCGATGCCGGGATGGCCCCGCATCGGTCGCCGTGTGAAGTCTTGGATATGACGAGGGGTTCTCTATAGACTGCTTTGCGGTCGGCAGGAGGACGGGTGAGTCTGTCATTCCCCATTCAGGCCAAACTGAAAGATGGCTCTCCGGTGCAATTGGTGCTGGCCGGCGAGCGCGACTTCGAGCCGCTCCGTTCGCTTTACCGGATCATCGTTGAAGAAGGTACCTCCTATCCCCACGACCGGGTTCCGGATGACGAAGTCTTCATGGAGTATTGGTTTCGCGGCAAGACGACGGTCGCCGCCTACGTGCCTGACCGGAACGGCGCGTCGGCGATGGCCGCAGCGTTTTACCTCAAGCCGAACTGGCCGGGAAGGGCAAGGCAGGTGGCAAACGCCGGCTTTATCGTCGCTCCGCAGTGGCGCGGCAAGGGTCTGGGATGGCTGTTGGGGGCGACGATGCTTGAATATGCCCGGCAGTTGGGGTACCGCAGCGTGATCTTCAACCTCGTGTTTTCCGAAAATGTCTCGGCCCGCCGCCTCTGGGAACGGCTCGGCTTCAAAGAGCTCGCTGTGGTACCCGGTGCGGTCAGGAAGAACGACGGGACCTATCAGGATGCGGTCATCATGTTCCAGTCGCTGCTTGATACCTCGCGCACCCGTTGAGTCTTTAGATGGTCGCCCATAGCCGCCCGGGCCCCACTGCTGCGGCCGCGGCCAAAACGTAACCTAAGTGACGGAATTCCGAGCCTCGTCCGCGGGCTCGGATCTACACGATGCGTTTCAGGCCTGGCACGAGCTGCATGAGTGCGATAAGAGGCAATACAAGCCCACGTTCAAGCGACACCTTCGCACAGTACCAGCCGGCTACGTTGGATGCGAGGTAGGGAATAAACATCGTAAATGCACGGCTTAACGGAGTGACCGGGACAATGATCGTTTGCCTGCGGCGTCGGGTGATTGAAAGTGCCGCCTCACCAGAGCCTCGACGGCGACGAAATGACGTTCAGGCAGGTTTTTGAATCGCCGTTTGCATTCGGCCAGGGCTTCATCGACGAATTTGAATGGTTCGATCACAGTCAGCAGATGCTGGTAGTAGTCGGTGAGTTTGAGTTCGACCGTCCTCAGGCGACCGGGATCCCCGGCGATCGCCATCGCCGCTTTCGCTTGGTCGCCATGACTCTCGACAAGCGCTTGAAAACACAGGCCCTTGAGGCGTTGAGTGACCGTGCTGCGGTCCCACCCCAGGATGTTTGCCGTGGCCTGCATGTCAAAACCCTCTCGCCTCAGGCACTCCAGGACCGCCTTGTCGCCGGCCGCATCGGGAAAGACGGCGGGATTGGACCGGCCCTGCTCGTCAGCGGTGAAGATTTCGTCGAACGAGAAGGCATGCCGTGACAGGACGTCGCCATCCACGAGGGCGACGGTTCGCTCCAGCACGTTGCGCAACTCTCTGACGTTCCCCGGCCAGCGGTACCCTGCCAGGAGCCTCAGGGCGTCGTTGGACAGTCGGGGACGCGGCCTCCCCAAGCGCTGCGCAATATCGGCGAGCGCTGAATCGGCGATCAGCCCGATATCGCCCGTGCGTTCGCGGAGCGGCATGAGCCGAAACACGAATCCTTTCAACCTGAAGTACAAATCTTCACGAAACCATCCCTCGGACACGCCTCGTTGGAGATCACGATTGGTGGCCGCTACGATGCGGACTTCAACCGTTGTCGGGGCGGTCGCACCGACGCGATAAAAAGATTTTTCCTGAAGGACGCGTAGCAACTTGCTTTGGTGATCGAGCCGCAGGTCGCCGATTTCATCCAGAAAGATGGTTCCGCGATTCGCGAGCTCGAAGTAGCCTCGCCGGTCGGCCGTTGCTCCGGTAAAACTTCCTTTGACATGGCCGAACAGCTCGCTTTCAAACAACTCCGGTGAAATGGCCGCCATGTTGACCGGGACAAAGGGCTGGCCGGCGCAAGGGCTCAGCCGGTGGACGGCGCGAGCGAATAACTCCTTTCCGGTGCCGGGCTCGCCGAGGAGCAGAACAGTGAGCGGCGACGCGGCGGCCTTCTTCAAGTCGCGAAACATCCTCAATAGGACGGGATACTGTGTGATGATTCCCATGGTGCGGCACTCTTCTCTGAGCCGCTCCAATTCCGTATCGGCCAGCGCCGGCTGATCGGTCCCGGCGGCGCGCAGGTCCGTCAGCTGACGTTCCACCTGCTCGAGCCGGCGGCGAGCCGCCTGTTCCTCGGCCCTGGCCTCCTCAATCTGCGTTTGCAACCATGCGGTGTTCCGCCCCAGCGCTTCTTGCTGCGCCGCCGATTGCGCCACTGCGGCCCTCGCCGCCTCTAAATCTTCTTCGAGACCTTCCGCGTGTGTTTCGCGCAGCGTCAGCGCTTCCCGGATAGCCGCTGCTTCTTGTTGGACATGCAGCATGTCCCGCTCGAGCAACATCATCCGCGACCCTGCCGTGAGATGGGTCCACGCAACGGTGCCGATGATGACGAAGCCCGCGGCTGCCAAGGGCAACGGCAAGGGAAGTATGAGACGG
>JBKPSD010000073.1:0-5061 GCA_046734935.1 Nitrospirota bacterium | reverse complement strand
GCGCGCTTTCTCCGAACGCTGACGGTCAAGCACGGGCTGAAGCAAAGCTTCGTGTTCGAGAGCGAAGTACTGATCGAGGCCGGCAGACGGGGGGTGCACTGCCGGCATGTTCCGATCCACGTCGCGCCGCGGACCGGACCGCGGCGCAGCCATTTCCGCCCGGTCTCGGACATCGCAAGAATTACCGCGATGGTGGGAATGAAACTGCTCCTCAGGGGATTGTATCCGCAAGGCCTCTACCGGTCATTGGTCGGCCGGTTCTGCCAGCCGGTGATGAGTGACCCACCATCCGGCCAGCAGCACGAGTTGTTGAACCGCATACACTGAGGGAACGAGCGCCCTGCGCCGTGTATCAGCCGCCGGCTGCGCTGAGCCTTGCCTTGATCTCGTTATCGAGACGCTCAATCCACTTTTGATAGTTCACATGGATGGTGTGCTTAACGGGGTCATACCGCAGGTTGCTGCTGTCTTTGTAGAGAATGCTGTAATTCTTGGTCGTGTACGGAATCGTGACGTGGATCTGATGGCTCTGTACGTTGTATTCGCCAAGCAGCTCTCCGGGCTTCACCGGCGTCATGATCCAGGTCTGCTTGATGCCCGCATCGATAATCGCTTTTTGCACTTGTTCAAGGGTCAGCTCCTTTCCCGCCGCCGTTTGGACAGGTGCATCTTTGACTTCGTAGACCTGGCCGCCCGCGCGGCATCCGATGAGAAGCGCTAGCGCCAACGACAGGACCGAGAGGCCCGCCAATCTCTTTTTCATGGTTTCTCCTTTCGTCACCGGACCTGCCGAATGAAGGGGGCTTCCTTACATCGCAAGCGTCGAAATCCGCGCCCGGATTTCATTATCAAGCCGCTGAACCCATCCATTGTAATTTCCATGGATGGTTTGCTTCTCGCCATCGTATTTGAGGTTCGTGCTTTCTTTGTACAGGATGCTGTAGCTTTTCGTCGAAAAAGGGATCGTGACGACGGCGGTATGGCTTCTGAGATTCAACGTGCCTTGCACTTCTCCGGGCTTTGTGACCGCCATGATCCAGCCAAGTTTGGCGCCGGATTCAATGATGGCGCGTTGAACCTGGTCCAATGCGACTTCCTTGCCCGTGGCGGTTTGTACCGGCGCATCCTTTACCTGGTAGATCTGCGCCCCTCCTGAACAAGCCAACAGCGTCAACAGGGTACAACCCGCAATAACGGCTCTCGTGGAGATGATTGCCATAGCGATGTCCTTTCGGTGACCTTTGCGAACGGGTTAAAAGCCCCCTGCTCTTAGTACGAGCGGTTGCTCCAAGTCAAGGTCGGGCAACGTGACGTGCATCATGTGGGCTGCAACGAAGTGCCGCTCGAAGAGATGCTCCAACAGGGCTTCGACCAGCGAGATGTTGCCTGGCCTCATGCCCATGCGGTTCCACTTCGACATGTTTCTCGGAAACTGCTGCTCTCCGGCGTAGACGAACTCCGATGGATGGCAATAAAACACCAGGTGCCTTGACTGCCGGCTGATCCACGCGATCATCCTGCCTAAAATCGGAAGCCCGAGCACCCGGAGCGTCGCGAGGTTGACGGGTAGCACACAGGCGGAGGGCGGTACCTCCGTGATCACGCTGCCTCCGGCCCTGCTGAGATTCGTCTCACTTGGCCGGTATGGTGCCGTCGGCGCCCAAAAATACTTGAGGTAGTGCACCCGTCCGAATCCCAGGTCGCACCGTCGAGACGGCACCGACGAGTCGTAGAGATATCCTTCTTCTTCCAGCACGCGCAAGGTCGTTTCGCCGATCCAGAGGTTCGGTGCGCGAAAAATGACCGGGCGGACGCCCGCGGCTTGCTGCACGGCCTCGGTGGATCGGCGAATCCATTCCCGTTGTTGCTCGTATCCGGCGGTACGGAAGTCCTCGTCTATTTCCAAGCCTCCGTGCGCCCAGCCGTGGGTGCCCAACTGGTGACCGCGCTCGTGACACGTGCGAACGAGATGCGGATAGGCCTGGGCGAAACGGCCGGTGAAGAACACCGTGGCGATCATGTGATACCGGTCGCAGCAATCGATCAGCGCTTCCAGGCCTTTTTGCGAGCCTGGCACCCAGTCGCAGTCGATGGTGAAATACAATCGTTGGGTAAGGTCAAACGGGTGGGTTCTGCCGGCGAGCGGTCCTTGGATTCCGCCCTCGGCCGATGCAGCCTGCCGCGTTACAGGCATGTCAGATCTTTGAGGTTCAGCATGCTGGGCGGGTATGCGCACGTCCGTCAGTCCGCGGTCACGAGCCCTTCAACCTCGACCAGGAGCTCTCTACGACACAGGTCGCCTTGGAGAAAGAGGAGGTCGCCGGACAGGAGAAACGGAGCCCGAAGGACGTCGCGCACAATCTCCAGATGCTTCGCGCTTCGCACGTACACCTTGAAGGCCGAATGGCGCTTGGCGCCGGGCTCGAGTGAAGGGTTCGCGAACTGGGCGCGGTCGAGCAGCGCCCGGAGATTGGTCACCGTTTCGAGCGCCTGCAGATCGGCCGAACCGACGTGCTGGCTTTGATGCCCGACGACGCTGGCCGTTCCGGAGATGAAGAGATGCGTGGCGCTGTCCGAGCGGCACAGCGTCGCGCGGGCGAAGGACGGGCTGCGCGGCCCGTAGATCGTAGGATACTCATACGCGTTCACCTGGCGAGGATTGCCGAGGTGTGTCGGGGGATGGGCTCCGGCGAGAAAATAAATCTGCAGGGGGCCATGCTGGGTTCCAACGGCCGTCCCCGCTGGCAAGGAGCCCGGAAAGCCCTCGAGCGTCTCAGCCAATGCTTCGTGACGGCCCATGCAGAAGAGGCGGTAGCGTTCGAGGCCACGCTCTTCGGCATTGATGCACGGAAAATAATTCCATATTCGCCACAGATAAGGGAACCCCGAATCCCGGAGCAGGCGCAACAGCTGCCGATAGGCTTTTTCGGTGGTGTGGTCCAAGCCGGCATCGGCATTCCCCGGCGCGGTGATCGAACCGAAGAGCACATCACCGGCGAAGGCCGCGGAAATCTCGCGGTCCCGATGAAGGCGGACGGGCTGATCACAGCTCCATACCTCGCACCGACTTGGACCCTCCAGCAAAGGGAGCGCAAGTTCTACGACCGGACATGAAAGGGACAGGGGCATCGGGGCACCGAAGGACACGACGCCGAGAGGGAAGGTGCCCGACGTCTCCAACCATCGGTGTAGGGCGGCCTGTTCCACGTAGGCCACTTTGATTTGACTCGTGGGATCTAGAACACGCTGGCCAGATGAGGGAGAAGAAGCAGCTTGACGGTCGCGCATGCCCATGCGTGAGTTGAACCCCTGGTTACGTCGTCTTGACGGCGTAGTCCGTGACTTCGGTCACCGTCATCCGGCTGCCCTGTCTTCGCCGGCGGGCCACGGCCCAGTTCTCTCTCCAATTCAACAGGAAAAACATGTAGTACACAACTTTAAACAGGAAAAGCGGAAACCGCATCTTCGATTGTGAGAAAACGTCGCCGGCGAGCAGGGACAGCACTGCCCGTTCAATCTTGGGTGGACGCCTGGTCGAAACGAACACGGCCTCGAACGCCGGCTGGTTGAATCGGTGAATAAACCAGGAAAATGTGTCGATGCCTCGACGGACGTTGCGCTCGAACCGCTTTTGGCGGACGGCATAGTCCGGGGCGCCGCGAAGATAGGCGTCGACGACGCCCGCACCGACGGTGCCGCTGTTGAGCGCAAGGTGAACGCCGCTAGAAAACACAGGGTCGATGAAGGCGAAGGCATCACCGATCATCAAGTAGCCTTCCCCCGTCATGCTGTCGCGCCGGTAAGAGAAATTGGCGGCGGCATAGGTTGGTGTCAGCGCTTTCGCCTGGTGCATTCGTTTCGCAATCGGCGGCGACTGGCGCAACGTGTCCAACAGGAATTGGTCGAGCGTCGTGCGGCGGGACTTGATGTAATCGGGATGGCAGACGACGCCGACGCTCATCGTTCCATCCTTGAAGGGAATTAGCCAGCACCACCCGTCGTTGAGCCATCCGGCGGTGATGTTGCCCTCGTCCATCCCCGTCAGTCTGGTGACCCCTTCGAAATGGCCGAACACCGCCGCGCTGCCGTGTTTGCGGCTCCGATGCTTCCCGCCCAGTTGACCCGAGAGGAACGTATCACGGCCGCTGGCATCGACGACGAACCGCGCTTCCCATGTCCGGACGGCTCCTTGCCTGTCCTCGGCGTGCACGAACGAGGTCTGACCCCGACGAAATTCGACACGCAGGGCCTTCATGCCTTCCTCAAAGCGGGCCCCCTTGGCGATCGCATTCTTGGCGAGAATCGCATCGAACTCCGCGCGCTTCACCTCGAAGGCGTAGGGTTGGGATTCATCGAACGCCTTTGAGAAATGAAACATCTGGGAGCGGCCAAGCCGGTACGACACGAGTTCCGCCCCGTACTTGATGATCCCGATCTTTTCTACGTCGGGGAGGACGCCGAGCCGCTGCAGCATCGGGACGGACTGCGGCAGGAGCGACTCGCCGATATGGAAGCGCGGGTGCGAATCTTTCTCGAGCACGTGCACGTTCCAGCCCTTGTCGGCGAGCAGGGCGGAAATCGTCGAGCCGGCCGGTCCTCCGCCGACGACCAGGACGTCGCAAGCGATGTGGGTCTCGGGGTGTGGGAAATGATGATCCATCTGATGGGTGTCGCGCGAGAACGACAGCGCAGTATACCGGAGCGCACGGGTATTGGCTAGGTGGACGCGAGGTCCGCTTCCCTGAAGCACCACAAACCGGTAAGATTCCGATAGCGACGATGTTGCGAAAAAATATCCTCGATCAATTCTTCGTGTTTCATCCGCATCCCTGGTCTGACAAGGACTGGCGCGCGGCAAGCGGGCTTCCGCTTGAAGACGTCTGGTTTCAGGCGGCGGACGGCGCGAAGCTCTTCGGCTGGTATGTCGAGGCTCAGGCCGATCGTCCCGTGGTCGTGTGGTGTCACGGCAATGCCGGCAACATCGTCCACCGGCTGGAGAATCTTCGTCTATTGCTCCGACACGAGCTGTCGGTTTTTCTGTTCGATTATCGAGGCTACGGG
>JBKPSD010000072.1:0-4159 GCA_046734935.1 Nitrospirota bacterium | reverse complement strand
GAGGGCGCCTGCGGTGATTCACGACTGGTCCGCCGGCATCTATGGACTCTCAGCGGGGTCCCATTTGACACTGGGATACGCAAGGCTGCACGAAAAACTGGCGGAGCGCGAGAAAGCCGAGCGGCGCCGGGTCTTCTATGTTGGGATGACGCGCGCGAAGGACCTGGTCGTGCTGTCGGGGGGACTCATGGCCCGACCGGCGGGGGAAACCGTATTCAAGTGGCTCGAGGACATTGGCGAAGGAACGATCGGCGATCCCGCGACAACGACCGTGACGATTGGTGCCAGCGCGTTGTCCCACCGGGTCGTGTACGCGCCTGACCGAAAATGGCCCAGACGGTTTTCGACCACGGGCCAGATAGATGCGCCGGTGGATTCGGCGTCGCTGGCCCGCCTTTGGGAAGCACGGACCGCTCGGTGGGAGAAGATTCGAGCCGGCACATGGCACGTCACGCCGACCTCCCTGGGGAGGGATCTTCCCGCACATCCCCGCCGGCTCACTTCGGGCCGCGTGGACAGTGACGTGAGCCGGCTGGTCGGAGTGGTCGCCCATCGTGTCCTCGAAGAATGGGATTTCGGATCGCCGCCGCACGAACTGTTGACCCGGATCGGCCCCACGCTTGAATGCTTTCTCTCCGCCGGGACGAATGATCTCAGGCCGGCGGTCACTGAAGCGCTCACCGAAATCTTTGCGTCATTCGGAGGCTCCCACGCCTATGCGCAGCTGCAATCGGCGGAGATTTTGGGACGGGAAGTGCCGTTCACCATGCCCTGGGGCGACGGCCAGGTCATGGAGGGCGTCATGGACGTCGTGTACCGCCTTGACGGGACCATCCGGATTGCGGACTATAAGACCGACCGCGCCGCGGCGGCAGAAGTGCCCGCGCGGGCGAAGCTGTATGCGGCTCAGGCGGCGGTCTATCGTCAAGCGGCAGCCCGATGCCTCGGTCTCCACGACGTGGCGTTCCAGTTCGTGTTTCTGCGGGCAGGTGTCAGCGTAGACCTTTAGCAATCGCGGTGGACTTTCATCCAAAGGAGATGACGATGCAAAGACTGTTCATGGTTGCCGTTTGCAGCCTCGCTCTCGGCTGTTCGAGTCAGGCCGAAAAGGCCGGAAGCGTGCTGCCGCCTCCGAGCGGCACCAAGCCGGCTGCCGCGACGCAGATCGAGAAAGGAAATACGCTGTTCGCCTCACGAGATTTTGCAGGGGCGGAAGAAGCCTTTCGCCAGGCAATCGTCGTCGATGCGGGCTCGGCGGAAGCGCATTACAATTTGGCATTGACCCTTGACCGCACGGGTCATCAAGCGGAAGCGAAGAAGCACTATATCGAGGCGGCCAATCTCGCGCCCGGCAACAAGGTGATTTGGAATTCGCCGCCGCTCCGGCAACACACCGGAGGCTTCAACCACGACATCGAGAAGAAATCCTACTTGGACCCGAGTCCGCGAGCGTACTAGCGATGGGCATGAGGAGCCGGCGTGATTTTTCGCCTGAAGAGTTCGGCGCGCTCGTCGAGCAGGCGCTGGCCGAGCTCCCGCCGCCCTACGCCCGCCTTGCCCGCGACGTTTCAGTCGTCGTGGAAGACGAGCCGCCGCGCGAAGTCCTGGAGGATTTGGAACTGGAATCGGCGGACGATCTCCTCGGTCTCTATCAAGGCCTGTCTCTTGCGGAGCACTCGTTCTTCCAGGCCGGCGGCCAAGCGCCGCCGCGCATCGCCATCTACCGGGGACCGATCTTACGGCTGTGCGAGACCGCCGAAGAGGTCAGACAGGAGATTCGCGACACGGTCGTCCATGAACTGGGACATCACGTCGGTCTTGGTGATGAGGAGATGCCGTACTAAGCGGCGTCTGTCCGGCGTTATGTGGTAAACAGGCTTTTCAACCGGCTGGCGATGCTATGGTAACAGTCGCAGGCATGGTCGAGTAGTCCCGACCGGTCCTTGATCGTCACCGCTCCCCGTCGGCTATCCAGAATGTTTCCCGTCTCGAAATCCGTCAACACTTTTTCGGCGCTTTGACGCGTGATTCCCAGCATGTCGGCGAAATGCTGCTGGGTCAAGGCGAGGTCGCGCGAGCCGGTCCGATCCTGCAGTGACAACAACCACCGGGCGCCGCGCTGCTCGACACTGTGATGCCGGTTGCAGGCGACCAGAAATTGCAGCTGGGCGAGAAAAAATCCAAGATAGCGCCGGACACACCGGTTGACCGCGGCATAGCAGTCGACCTCCTCGGTGAAGTCGTCGGCCCTCATCTGCAGGACCATTCCAGGCACCTCGATCGCCGCGGTCATGAGCGACATGCCGGCGAATTGTGTCCGCATGGCCACCTCGACTCCGGCGATGCCTTCCGACCCGATTTGCCCTACTTCAACGACGTCGCCTTCCGTGGTCGTGCCCAGGAAGAACAGCACGGCCGACAGAGGAAAAAACACGTCCGTAATGACGCCGCTCACCTCATACAGCCGGTGGAGTGGCGGCAGCGAAACCACACGCACCTTTCTCGCAATCCGCCGTCGATCTTTTCCGGACAGCATGGAGAGAAGGCGATGCCTGACACAGAGATGCTCGATCTCCTCGACGCCATGTTCCGAACGTTTTCTCATGACGACCTCCTCCTCTAGTAATCTTACGAAGAGGCAGGTGAGCGGCGAATTCGGGATTTCACTGAAAGGGAGATGGGAGGATTACTGAGGCAGGGACAAGAATCAGGCCAGGAAATTGTCCAGGCGTTCTCTCACGAGCTGGTAGCATTCACAGGCGACACAAGCCAATCCGGAGGGGTCGTTAAGCCGAATCGACCCTCTCAAACATTCGATCATGTGTGTGGATTCAAGTTCACCGAGCACGTGGTCCACGCTCTGGCGCCGTACGCCGAGCATTTCCGCGAGCAGCTCCTGAGTCACGGCGACTTCATCCGCTTGGCTGCGGTCTCTGCAGGCCAGCAGCCATCTTGCGCATCGCTGCTCGAGCGAGTGCAACCGGTTACAGCTGGCAGACAACACCAGCTGGGTAAACAGCACGTTCAGATAGCGCAGAACGCAGCGGTTCACTTCACTGCTCCGCTCAACGGCCGCCTCGAAGGCGTCCACCCTCATCCGGATGATCGAGCCAGGAATCAGCGTACTGACCTTGACGAGCGCGCCTTGCTTCGTCCGCATGCGCGAACCGCTCAGCATCGCAATCATTCCCGTCGCGCCTTCGCTGCCGACAGTGGCCACTTCGACGGTTTCCCCTTCCTGGGTCGAAGCAATCAGCGACAAGACGGCGTCCAGCGGGAAACGGACGTACTCGGTCGGGACGCCTGGCCGGTCCAGCACGTGGCGGGCAGGCAACGAGACGCGTTCCATGAGCGGGACCAACTGGCGGAGCTCGGCCTTGGGAAGCGCGTTCAAAATCCTGTTCTTCTTGGCTGAAATATCCAGTTCTTCCATCGCCCGCTGCTATCCGTACATTAGCGGCGCAGTATCTGGCATCCCGGAATGAGCAGTCTGCCACCTACATGACAAAACGGCATTTTTCGGTGACGGTGGTGCGGCGTGGGGCCTGAGATAGCCTCACTACTGAGGCTTGAACGAGGGGTTCCGTCGCTGGGCGAGCGCCTGCCGCTGATATCCTAAGCTGAGCATGAACACACCCACGATGATCATGGGGAGCGACAGCAATTGGCCCATGGACAGAGACCCGAAGATGAAACCGATGTGCGCATCGGGCTCCCGAAACAATTCGACCACGATTCGACAAAGGCCGTAGCCGGCCAAGAAGCTCCAAAAGACCGTTCCCGGCGGGGTGGGACGGCGCCCGATCACCCACAGCACCGTGAAGAGCAGAACGCCTTCCAATCCGGCTTCATAGAGCTGGGAGGGATGCCGACAGGCGGGACCGCCGCTTGGAAACACCATGCACCAATTGACGTCGGCGGGCCGCCCGTACAGCTCCCCATTGATGAAGTTGCCGAGGCGTCCGAAACCCAAACCAATCGGTGTCACGGAGGCCGCGAGATCGGCGATGGTGTAGATGGGGATGCCCTGACGCCTGGCGAACCAAATCAGCGACACGATGGTCCCCAACAATCCGCCATGGAACGACATGCCGCCCTCCCACACGGCAAAAAACTTCGTCGGGTGCTGCACGTAATAGGAAAAATTGTAGAACAGGGT
>JBKPSD010000071.1:0-3372 GCA_046734935.1 Nitrospirota bacterium | reverse complement strand
CCAGGTCGTGGCACAGCTTCTACGTGATTGGATGGTCGGCCGAGGACCGGCCGGTTTCCAGCCGCCCGCCGTTCGGGAACAGCCGATGGACCAGTCGCGCGATCAAAGGCATGCACAAACAGTTGCGCGAACGTGATCGTCAGATCGCGGCGCTGCGTTCCCAGCTGGAAGCCTGAAGTACATCGATCAAGAGAATGTCGAGAACCTGCGGAAGGTGAAGCCCCGGACGACGGGTCATTACCCCTGGACAGTAGTCATGGCCGGCACCTATCCCGCTATCGGGATTCGACCCGCTCGAGAATCGCCTTTCGAAACAAGGTTGCCATCCGCCGATGTCCCTCCTTCGTCGGATGAAACCCGTCCTGATCAAATGCAAAATCGTCCGGTGAAGATTCCCCAAACACGTTTACGATAGACGCGTTCACATACGGGGCTTCGACTTCGATGGCCCGGTTGAAAGCCCTGACTCGTTCCACGGTGACTGCAGGGTTAGCCGTGGCACGAAAGGCAGACAGTTGCGTCAGGTCCGGAAGATTCCCGATGACCACCAACGTCGAGACCGAACTTTGCAGCAGGCGAAGGAGTTCTCTGAGATCGCTTTGAAATCGGGAAGGGTCGTCCCCATGGACCAGGTCATTCACGCCGGTCCATACTGTCGCCAGATCCGCTTCGCCCTGAAAGTGCTTCGCCAGGCGGACCTGCTCCCGCAAGGATTCAATGCGGGCCCCCGGAACCGCCAGCGTGAGCAAAAACGTTCCCGGGATGCGTATCTCTAGGTCTCGATCGATCAGAAACACATAGCCTTCGGTCAACGGAACGGCCCCGACTCCCATGACGTCGCTGGTCCCCAACGCCAGATAAATGAATTCAATCTTTCTGCCCGGGTCGACATGACCGCAGGCCACGAAGAACAACACGATGCACAGGAGCATCGATGCCGCAATGTTGAGCTTGGTGTTCACGATGATTGGCGTCGACCCGACACCCGTTCGGTTCTTCTCCATGCTGTTCATGCGCTTCGGAGAGCGATGATCACTCCCTCGTCGCCGCGCAGCAGGATGGGATGCTCCGATTCGATGTCACCCTGATCGAGGTAGGTTGAAAGAACCAGCGTTCCAGCCGGTTGTCCTTCGACGCGGCGCGGATCCGGCATCGTATTCAAGGCAATGAGGGTTTCGCGGCCCGCCGAGGTCCGTTTATACAACAGCACGCCGTTGCGGCTTCTCATCGGGACATACCCGCCGGCGGTAAACGAGGGATCCCTGCGCCGCAGCTCGATGAGACGGCGGTACAGCCAGAGAATCGAACGGGGATCCTTTTGCAGCCTGGCGACATTTCGCTCTCCGAAATTCGCGCCGATGGGCAGCCACGGCTCCCCCGTCGTGAAACCGGCCGCATGGCTCTCATCCCACCGCATCGGTGTCCGTTCAGGATCGCGATTCAAATCGTAGCCTGGAACGAATTTTTCAAACGGATCTTGAACACGCTCCGGCGGCACGGTCACTCGCTCCATACCAAGCTCGTCGCCTGCGAAGAAAAACGGGGTGCCCGGCAGGGTCAAGAGCAGCATGGCCAGGACGCGAGCCTGCGGCTGGCCGATCTTGCTTGCGACTCGCCGCTTGTCGTGTCCGCCGATCACCCAATCGGGCCATGCCGCATCAGGAATGGCATTCAAATAGGCATCGATGGTCGCCTGCAGAGACAAGGCATCCCACGGGCTATCCAGCAACGCAAAGTTGAGCGGCAAATTAAAGCGGGGACGCTCCTCTCCGTAGAAGTGTCCGATCCGATCGGTTTTCCCTTGCACTTCGCCGGCAAGCACCCGATCCGGAAACTCATCGACGGTCTGCCGGATCTCTTCAAGGCATGTCATGGCCTCGCGCCTGTCGTCGGTGAACACGCGCTTCTGCCGCTGTGGAGGAGGCGTCTTCTGCGTCGCTGCCGGATCCGAAGGGTCGTCGCGCAGCAAATCGTCTTCGATCAGCACAGCGCTGGCATCGACGCGGAACCCGTCAACGCCGCGCCGCAGCCAAAACCGGAGGACCTCCGCCATCGCCCCGCGAACCGCCGGATTTCGCCAGTTCAGGTCTGGCTGCTCCACGAGGAACGAATGATAATAGTACTGACCCGTGCCGTTGTCCCATTGCCACGCGCTTCCTCCGAAGCGACTCAGCCAGTTGTTCGGAGGGCCGCCGTCCGGACCTGGATCGGCCCAGACATACCAGTCGCGTTTGGAACTTCTCCGACATGAGCGGCTTTCCTGAAACCAGGGGTGCTGATCGGATGTATGGTTGGGAACAAAGTCCAGGATCATACGGATTTCCCGTTCGTGCAGCAGCATCACGAGGCGGTCAAACTCTTCCATGCTGCCGAACAGCCGGTTGATCCCGCAAAAGTCGGAAATATCATAGCCAAGGTCCAACATCGGCGAAGGGTACACCGGCGTCAGCCAGACAGCGCCGATGCCGAGCCATTCGAGATATTCGATCCGGCTGATGAGCCCCGGAAGATCACCTTTCCCGTCGCCATTGGAATCTTGAAACGAAATGGGCGCGATCTCGTAAAACACGACGCGCTGCCACCACTTCAGCGCATCGCACGCCTTGACGGTATGCATGTGTACCCGTCCCGCTCCTCGAGAACCGGCCTCCGCCGGTATTGAAGCTACTATGGACGGATTGGCAAACCCCAGACAGTGAGAAGAACCCTTGCTGACGACTCATGACGCCTGGGACGCTATAGACCGAACCTCCTGATGGTGTGTTCGATGCGTGGAGAGGACGAGCAGATCGGTCATTCAAACAGTGCGTCGTTGATCATCGAATTTTCGTACCCAGTACGTGTAGTTCAACTGCACCACGGCGAGGTTATTTTCAATCGTCAGCCGATCGAGGTGCGAAAAACCCGGACCTTCTTGGATCATTTTCGCGACTGCCACGCACACGCGGCTGAATTCGGCCAGCGTTTTGGCAACGTCTTCATCGTCCAGAGACTGCTTTCGCGTCGGCTGGTGACGATCTAGGTTCGAGTTCATCCGATGTGTGTATACCCGAAACCAGACGCCGCGCTGAGCTAGGCGAATCCCTAGCTCGGCTGCATCAGGGCAAGGGTTCATGCCAACTTCAAGACGCAGGCTCTCCCCGGATACAATTGAATAGTCGATTCGTATCTGCCTTAGTCATGATCAGCCTATGAGGTTCGCCATGCGTAAGCAACATGCGCCCAAGAGACTTAAGTCGCTGTGGGGCGATGATCGGATTGGCAAATACAGCATCGAGGAGATCGCCCTTGAATGCATCCTTTGGGAGGATGCGGCCCGCCGCGACGATGCCGACAGGCGGAATTTCATCCAGAAAGCGTTAGATCAGAATT
>JBKPSD010000070.1:0-19520 GCA_046734935.1 Nitrospirota bacterium | reverse complement strand
GAGCCGCGGATCACGTCCAATTGCACTTGCCGCGTTTCCCTTACGGTCTCAAACAATGCTTCTGGGATTGAGTCGATGCCGCCCGCCGCCGGCCGCCCGGACAGACCGGTCGTCGCCGTAAGGCGGCCGGCCGTATCGGATATGCCGATCCAGCTATAGTACCCATAGAGATCCTTGTATTTGTGCAAGCGCTTGGTCTTCTCGTTTTGTGTGCCTTCCAAGAGGGTCTGGTCCGTCGCAAATACCCTGATGTCTTCATACCGCTCGAACAACACACGATCGAGCGTATGCGCTTCCTTCGCCGCTGTTTGAGCGAGATCGGCTCCTTTGTCGTTGACGAGGAGCGTACGCAAAAAAAACAATGCATAGACATCGAGCGCGATTGCCGTGACAAAACACAGCACGAGCACGGCGGGCAGCGAGACGGGCGAGACTCCCCTTCTGTCCATTGTCGCGGGCATATGGATAATCGATAAGGGGATGGAGGTTCTGTAGACCCCGGTGAAAGGATATAGGAAGGAAAGGTGCGTTATGTTCTAGGCATCAGATCCAATATGATTCGGAAGGTCGAGCGGGGAGGCTTCAGAAGAGGCAGGCTGAATGGACCTGCACGACATCCGTAGGCCAGTCCACAACGATATTCTTTTTTTTGTTCGCCGTCAGGAGGGGCGAGAATAACAGGCTCGAAGATTCAAACTCAAGAGGAACAATTCAGATCAGGGCCATGTCAGTAGGGGACCTACATTCCTCTTTCATGGATGCCGCTCATCTCATAGCGGTTTTCTCTGTCTCGCCTCCGTACATCGAGGGTTCTCCTCTACATCGAGCATTCTGCCTTTGTACGTTCTTATATTATGGATATAGGTCCAATTAGCCTCGGTGCACGGCGGGAATCAGAACCGGTCAGAACGGGATGCGCACACCCATTTGAAACTCGCTCGGCGCCACGTTTTGTCCGAGCATGCCACGCAGGCCCGTCTCTGAAGCGCTCGATGGCGCAATGTGGAGGGATCGATCCAAGTCCGTGGCATAGCCGTTCGAGAATCCGGCGCCCACGTACGGCCGTACTATTCTGCCTCCGAGCGAATAGGTGCCGCTGAGCGAGGGGACATCCCGGAACAACGTTGGTGAATCGCTCAGGCCTGAGACGAAAGGAGAAGGTAGGGCGGAGTGGGCCGTAGGCGAACGAGTCAGGTCAATCGGTCCCATCGGCATCAGTTGACTGCCGACAATGATGGAGGTGTCCGCCTGAGCCGCGATCGGGCTCAACAGCGTCATGAAGATGAGGAAGAACAGGTGTCTCCGGCGCATGAGTCATCATACAAAGACACTGTCTCGACATCAAGGCACCCGATGCAAGGCGTCGCTCATAACGAAAGGAGCGGAGGCAGGTCTCCCAGGAAGGTATAGAGACCTCCTTATTGCTTCGTGGTGGGTATTACCCGCAACAACGACCTCCGCCTTTTATCCCTTCAGTCAAACAACCAATGCCGCGCGTAAATCACCTGGCCCCACTTTCTCTTCAACGAATGCCAGGGTGTCGCAACCACTCCGAGAACGAACGCTGCCAGCCATGGCTTCATCGCTTCCCTCTTTACTTGATCCCATACTCATTGACTGGCCGTTGCTCAATACACCAATGACTCTGGCGAACTCCGTGCTCAGACGAACCGGGGGGAAGCGGCATAGGGAGTCCGAGCCCGCCGCAAGGCCAGGGTATTCATCCGTAAAGTGGGGCTCAATTGGGTAAAAACCGACCCATCTAATTCGTATTGAGAGGGGATAAGCCATGGAACAGGGTGCCCCTGTGAGCCTGGTTTGTGAAGCGCAAGTAGTGGTTTTGGCTTCGAAAAACAAGGGAATTCAATCATCGTCGCGTGCCGCTCATCCTGTGCACAACCTTACCTCCAACACCGGATGACGCGCCAAGGCAGCCGAACGGCCCTGGGACAAAGCATTAGAGGTTTCTAACTGTCCGTTAACACGCCGTTAATCTTCCATTGCTACATTCGCGCTCGTAGCCGAAAGTTCAACAGGAGGTGGGACGATGACCTGTCAAAAGTGCAAAGGTTTGATGATCGCCGAATCACGCCCGGACTATGCCACTGCGGGGACCGTACTGCGGTGCATCAACTGCGGACTCGTTCTGGATCCGTTGATTCAGCAAAACCGCTCGACAAGAACACGAACCACGCCCTCGACACTGCATGCCGCATGAGCGTGCGCCCTGGTCCGGTCGGAGTGAACGACTTGCGCTCCCACCGGACGGGACAGGCGTAGATGTCGCGCTCGCGGCCGATCGGAAATCGGCAGTCGTGATGACTCGGTGTTCGCTCTCCGCGGCTCGACATCTGCTTCTGGCCCTCCCGCTGCATAATTTTACCAATCCCTAGCGTGCTCTTGCAGAACAAGCAGGCGCTCCCGTCTGCGCGCGGCATCCTCAGCACGTGGGCAGGATCCGATTGCCGCACGGCCGGCCGGAATCGCGGAGTCCTGTTGTGACCCATGACGACAAGCGTTAGGGCAGCGCAAATTCCGCCCAAAGAAACGTGTGATCGGAAGGGTCCTTCGCTCGCCGCGGCTCCACGTCGACCTCGACGCGCAGACATCTCTCCGCGAGCGGCGCCGTCGCAAGGATATGGTCGATGCGCCAGCCTTTGTTCGCGTCCAGTGAACTGGGCGCCCGGTAGTCCCAAAAGGTGAACTGCTGCCGCTCAGGATACAACCGGACAAAGACGTCGTGGAATCCCCAGGCGACCGCCGCCGCGTACGCGCCCCGCGCCGCCTCGTGATAACACACGTGCTTGAGATGTTTTTCCGGACTATGCACGTCCATCGCTCGCGGCGCCACATTCATATCCCCGCACCAGATGACGGGATGGGTTGGCGAAAGGTGCTTTTCGAAGTACGCGCGCAGCCGCTTGTACCATTCGAGCTTGTACGCGTATTTGGGGGAAGTGATTTCGTACCCCTGCGGAATGTACGTGTTAATGATCGTCACCCCGTCGATCACGACATGGAGCAGCCTCGGTTCATCCGGCTCTCCTCCGTCGTCCAATCCTGCCCTTACCGATTCCGGCTTCCTTCGAGTCAGCACGGCCACGCCGTTATAGCTTTTCATCCCCCGGTAAATGATGTCATAGCCTGAAGGCATCAGCGCGATGAGCGGAAACTCGCTGTCCTGAACCTTGGTCTCTTGAAGGCAGAGGACATCGGGTTGCTGCTTTTCCAGCCACTCCACCACGACGGGAAGCCGCTTCCGAAGGGAGTTGACGTTGTACGTGGCGATTTTCATCGTCGTCACCCTGTCAAGAGACGCGCGATGCCTGAACCGAGGCGGTGAGATACCGACGAATGATCGCCTGCTCAATACGCGAGCGGCCGCGATCCGGAGCGGGGAAGCGCAGCACCAGCAAAATACGCCCCGAGTCTTGGAGTTGAATCGTAATGCGAGGCTCCGGCGAAGGGGCTTCGAGAAGGTTCTCCTGTTCGAGCAGTCTCATGTGCCGGCTGGCCTCGTCCATGAACGCGGTGCATTCGGCCCTGGCGGCGTCGAGCAAGCGCGTTTCGGCTTCTTTCCAACCCTGCTCCGAGGCGAGCGGGACGCTGAGCGTGTATAGGCCGTATTCTTGGTTCGGACTTTCTTTGACCAATGCATTGGTGAAGAGCAGGCTGTTGGGGAACACCGTGACGCGGCCCGTGTAGAGATGAGAGGCCTGGCCTGGTCCGATTTCCAGGAGTTTGGTCGCGAAAATATCGTGGTCCAGCACCACGCCGCGATGGCCGGCTATTTGGATCCGGTCTCCGACCGAATATACCTTGCCGCCGACGCGCAAGGCCGCCCCGCTCCAGCAGAGGAGCAGCTCTTTAGTGGCCAGGACCAGCGCCGCCGCCAGCGCTACCAGCGAAACGGCGAAGGCCTGCAGCTCATGCGCCCAGATCACGACAAGGCCCAGCAGAAAGACGAACACCATCGAGTTCCGCACGGTCACCACCCACCGCCGCTTCGCCTCCATCGTAAGCGCCGAATTTCTCGCGATCGAACGGACGATGAGGGTGCGGGCGATGAGGACGGACAGCAGCAACAGGATAGACTTCAAACCGTCGAGGACGATGGAGCTATCGAGCTGCGGAAGCCATGTGATCATGGATGAACGCTGCGCGACTCTCGGCTAGCCGGCATGCAAGTTATCGCGCGTACCGGGAACACACTCTTCCCGTTTCCAACTTTTTAGAATTTTTTGCTCGTTGAAGGTCAGTGTATAGCGATAGCAGTACAGGGTCGGCTTCGGGGCATCCTGTGAAGGCTTGCCGATCAAGCTTGCCGCTTCGCTCGCGGCACTCGTGATGCCGGATAAATCCATCGAATCGAGCTCTTTGTCGCTGTAAGGCACACGGTAAGTCCAGACCGTGTCCCCGCCAAGGGCAGGCGTTTTCGCCGTGTGCGGCGGGCCCATCTTCTCGGAGATCTCGTCCTGGGTCAGATGGTCCACGCCCTTTTTAAAATAGCCGTCGCGCCACGGGCCTCCGCAGGCGGAGACGGCGCTCAGGATGAGGGGAAGGACAATTGTGTGCAGAGAACGCGTGCCGGGGACAACCTTCATGTCTTGGATCGATCGTGAAGTTCCTGCATCCGTTTGACCGAGCAGTACAAGGCGTACGCTTGGGCCAACATGCCGGTGACCAGCAATCCGAGGGCCGTCTGCAGCCACCGTGATCCCTGCTCGTCAAGAGCGTACATGCCCAGGATGAAGCCGAGCGCGATGGCCATAATGCCGACGAAGCGGGCGACCATCGCGTTCGCACGCCAATTCGTGGGAGGGGGCTTGTGTTCTGCCATCGTCAATACGCTACAACGGAACCCGCGGCGGGTTCAACTCCGCTTGGCGCGAATTTCTCGTGCCTGAACATCGAGCACGACCGCCTCATTGCTCCGGCCGAGCTTCCGCAGCACGTTGGCCAGATCTTCGAGCGTTTTCGCCACCTCAGGATGAGTCGGCCCGAGCGCCTTCTGTCTGATCGAGAGGGCCCGACGATAGAGAGGCTCGGCCTTGGCAGGCTGACCTTCGGCCACATACAGTTGGCCGAGATTGGCGGCGCTCAGCGCGACTTCGGGATGCTCGGGGCCGGCCAGTTGTTCCTTGATGGCCAGCGCCCGCACCAGGAGTGGTTCGGCTTCCGCGTACTGCCCATACATGCGGTGCAGCACTCCCAGGTTGTTCAGCGTCGCCGCGACATCTGCGTGAGTCTCGCCGTGAACGGCTTGATAGATCTTGAGCGCCTGCAAGTACAGGGGTTCGGCTTCCACATGTTTTCCTTGCCCGGCATAGACCTGCGCCAGTTGGGACAGGGTGACCGCGACCCGTCGATCATCGCGCCCATACCGTTCTGCTTTTTTCACGGCCGCCGCATAAATGCGCTCCGCTTCGGCATAGTTCCCCTGCTGCACGGCCTGTTGTCCCGAAGCCATGGCCGACTCCCACGATTGCTCCTGGCAGGCACACATCGAGACGAGGAGGCCCGTCATCAGCATGAGTGTTGAGCGGCCGGCCGTTTTCTTTCCCCTTGCGCTCATATATAAGGAAGAACAAGGAAGGTCGACAGCATACATGATGATCCAGCCAGGCCGCTATCGGCACTATAAAGGTAACGACTACGAAGTCATCGGGGAAGCGCGGCACTCGGAAACGGAAGAGCGGTTCGTTGTTTATCGCGCCCTGTATGGCGAAAATGGTCTGTGGATCAGGCCGCTGGCCATGTTCCTGGAGATGCTCACCATCGACGGCCGTCCCGTTCCACGCTTTCAACGACTGACCGACTGACGCGCCCGCTGATCGGCGTTCCCTTGTAGATCCTACGGCAGCCAGGTCCACTGCGAGAATGTCGCCGCCTGCCCGATCGGCTCATGGCGGGCATCGAGCACATTCCAGATCAGGGCGTTTTCGACGAGAAAGCGGCGTCCGCTTCCCGAAATTCTGACGCCCCGATAGGTGTCGACGAAGCCGCGCGCGCGCGCTTGTTCGAGCATCCACTCACGCTCGGCGCGATTCACCGGCTCTGCGGTGAGACGGGACCGCATCGTAAGCAACTGCTGCCAGCTTAGCTCCCAGAGGTCCAACGCCGTCTGGTTGCCGTAATTGAGGATTGGATCGGCTTCGGTCCCGTGCGAGACCACGACGATCGGCGACTCAAACAAGGCACGGGCCTGAAATTCGCGATCACCCTGCCGCTCGATCAATTCCCGTCCGACCCAATACCGGTGACTGTCGAGCAACCGCTGCGTCCACTCGACGACGGTCGAGTCCATCCAAGGCTGCGATGTCGTCATCTTGCTGCCGACCTCACGCGTGAGCAGCCTGTACCATGTCGGCAATACGACGGCAAGGGGACGCTCTTGTAAATCGCATGGGAACTCTCTGTATAATGGCGGCTCTTCGCTCGAAGCCCTTAGGAGCAGGTATGGCTGGGAAGACGCTTTTCGACAAAATCTGGGACACTCATGTCGTCCGCGCAGAACCGGACGGCACGACGTTGTTGTATATCGACCGGCAGCTCGTCCACGAAGTGACCTCTCCCCAGGCGTTCGAAGGATTGAAGGTGTCCGGACGCCGGCCTCGCCGCGCGGGTGCCACGCTGGCTGTTCCGGACCACAACGTCCCCACGACGGATCGCCGGCTCGGCATTGCAGATCCCGTGAGCGCCGTCCAGATCCAAACGCTCGAAGACAATTGCCGCGATTTTGGAATCACGCTCTTCAACATGAGCGACATCCGTCAGGGCATCGTGCACGTCATCGGGCCGGAACAAGGCTTCACGCTGCCCGGGACGACGATCGTTTGCGGCGACTCGCATACCTCGACCCACGGCGCGTTCGGTGCCTTGGCCTTTGGAATCGGGACGAGCGAAGTTGAGCACGTGCTGGCGACGCAATGCCTGGTCCAAAAACGTCCCAAGACGATGGAAATCCGCGTCGAGGGCGTCCTGTCCGACCGGTGTTCGGCTAAGGACGTGATTCTGGCCATCATCGGCAAGATCGGGACGGCCGGCGGAACCGGCTATGTCATTGAGTACACGGGTCCCGTGATTCGCGCGCTCAGCATGGAAGGGCGGATGACTCTCTGCAATATGTCAATCGAGGGCGGGGCGCGCGCAGGCATGGTGGCGCCGGATGAGAAAACTTTCGCGTATCTTAAGGGCCGTCCGCTTGCTCCGTCCGGCGCGTTGTGGGAGCAAGCCGTGAACGCGTGGCAAAAGCTCAAGACGGACCCTGATGCCGCCTATGACTCCACCCTCGTGATCAAGGCGGAAGACATCGCGCCGCAAGTCAGCTGGGGGACAAGTCCCGGCATGGTGACGGGCGTTGATGGACGGGTTCCGGATCCGAAGGCTATCGCCGACGAAAAGAGTCGCCAGGCCACCGAACGCGCGCTGACCTACATGGGCCTCACCGCCAACATGCCCATCACGGACATTCAGATTGATCGCGTGTTCATCGGTTCCTGCACCAACTCTCGAATGGAAGATCTGAGGCTTGCGGCCAGCTTGGCAAAAGGAAAGCACATCGCAAAGACCGTCCGGGCGATGGTGGTGCCGGGCTCGGGGCTGGTGAAACAGCAGGCGGAGGCGGAAGGGCTTGATCGCATCTTTACCGCGGCCGGTTTCGAATGGCGGGAGCCCGGCTGCAGCATGTGCCTCGCCATGAATGCCGACGTCCTCGAACCGGGAGAGCGGTGCGCCTCGACGAGCAACCGCAATTTCGAAGGCCGTCAGGGAGCGGGTGGCCGCACGCACCTGGTTTCTCCCGCCATGGCGGTCGCCGCGGCCGTCGAAGGACATTTTGTCGACATCAGGCATTGGAGGTAGCTGCTGCATGCAGGCGTTTACCCGACTCACCGGCGTCGTGGCTCCGTTGGACCGCGTCAATGTGGACACGGATCAAATCATTCCCAAACAGTTTCTGAAGACGATCAAACGGACGGGTCTTCGCGAGGGTCTCTTCTACGACTGGCGCAAGCGGAAGGACGGTTCGCCCGATCCGTCCTTTTTTTTGAATCAACCACGCTACGGGACGGCGACCATTTTATTGACCCGCGACAACTTCGGCTGCGGTTCCTCCCGCGAGCATGCGCCCTGGGCGTTGCTCGATCAGGGGTTTCGTTGCGTGATCGCGGCCAGCTTTGCGGACATTTTTTACAACAACTGCTTCCAGAACGGGATTCTGCCGGTCGTGCTCGATGGCCAGCACGTCCAGTCGATGATGAAGGACGTCGAGGCCAGGCCGGGCTATCAAGCCACGGTCGATCTGGCCGAGCAAACGGTCACGACGCCCGACGGAAGCGTCCATCGCTTCTCAATCGATCCGTTCAGGAAAGACTGCTTGTATCGAGGATTGGATTCGATCGGCCTCACCTTGCAGCATGAGTCCGCGATTTCAGCGTACGAGGCCAGAAGGAAGACAGAGGCCCCATGGCTGTTTTCCGATCTTCGGCCCTAGGGCAAGGAGGCCTCAATGAACTGGGCGTCAGTGCTCTTTCCCTTCAAACCAAAGTTCCTCCTCGTGCTGTTTTTTCTGGTCATCGGCGCGCTCATGGTTGCGTTCAACTACAGCTACTCGGACGGGAATCGGGCGGGCTATATCCAGAAGTTTTCGAAAAAGGGATGGTTGTGCAAAACCCATGAAGGGGAGCTGGCCATGACGACTGTTCCAGGGACGGCACCGCTCCTCTGGGAATTTACCGTGTGGGACGACGGCGTGGCCCGTCAGCTGTCGCAAGTCATGGGCAAGCGCGTTGTGCTGCACTATAAGGAGTACCGTTACCTACCCACCACGTGCTTTGGCGACACGACGTATTTTGTGGACGCCGTCGAGATCCAGGAATAGGTCAGAGCCAGCGTTTTTTCCGAAACAACACCAGCATTCCGACCCCAACCGCCGCCATGACCGCGATCACGAGCGGATAGCCCCACGGGGATTTCAACTCGGGCATGTATTCGAAGTTCATGCCGTAGATGCTCGCGATGAAGCTGAGCGGCATGAAGATGGTGGTGATGACCGTCAATACCCGCATGACGGCATTGAGGCGGTAGCTGACGCTGGAAAGGTAGATATCGAGGTTGGCCGACACCATTTCGCGCAACGTTTCAATGGTGTCGACAATCTGCACGACATGGTCGTAGACGTCCCGGAAGAACACCTTGGTGTCCTCATGCAGGAAATTGCAATTCGATCGTGACAGATTGTTCATAACGTCGCGAAGGGGCCAGACGGCCCTCCTGAGAAAGAGGAGCTGACGTTTCAGCGCATGGATATCGTTCAGCGTCTCAGGCTGGGGATCGTCCACGACCACCTGTTGCACGGCTTCGATCTTTTCTCCCATCGCTTCCAGGACGGCAAAATATTGATCCACGATGGCATCGATCAGTGCGTATAGCAAATAGTCTGATTTTGACGGACGCAGACGGCCTTTCCCGCCGCGCAGACGCTCACGGACCGGTTGAAAGACATCGCTTCCGTTTTCCTGAAATGAGATGACGTAATTTTGGCCGAGCACGAGACTCACCTGTTCAACGGCGATCTCTTTCCGCTCCGTCAAGGAGAGCATCTTCATGACGACGAACACATAATCCTCGTAGTCGTCGAGCTTCGGGCGCTGATCCGTATTCGCCACGTCTTCGAGGAGCAACGGATGAAGGGAGAACTGCTTGCCCAGCGTCTCGAGCACGTCCAGGTTATGAACGCCGCCCACGTTGATCCAGACCACCGATTCATCGATGGGCGGCGACAGCTGGACTGCGTGCTCCGGCTGCAGCTCTTCACAGCCTCCAGCATTGTAATGAAAAACTTGGAGAGTGACTTTGTGGGGTCTGCGCTCGCCGATGTGCACGAGCGTCCCGGGGGGAAGGCCGGTCTTTTTCGAGCGCTTCTGAACCAGTTTCATAGGAGCGTATTCGCCCTCAGGCTCTCCTTTGCCACCGCCGGCTTTCCTCGTACGTCGAGTCTGTGAGCCATGCGAGAACAACGCTGGCGGTCTTTTCAGCCTCAATCAGGCTTGTACGCAGGTTCCTGCAGGCGGTCAAGGGGAATCTGGCCGCAACCGGCAGTTGCTTCTTTTCCCCTTCAGGCAGACCTGTTACTCTGACATGATGGAACGGGAACTCTCTCACCTGACCAGTGCAATCAGGAAAGCCGGCGAACGAGCCAAGGACCTTGCCCTGAAGGGATTCGAGGTCAAGACCAAAAAGGATCGCTCGCCCGTGACCACCGCAGACCTGGAAGTGAATCGCATCCTTCGTGAGATGCAAGAAACACACTTCCCCGGCGATGGATGGCTCTCCGAGGAGTCTCCCGACGATCCGGCCCGGCTGAGCAAGGCCCGCGTCTGGATCGTCGATCCAATCGACGGCACGAAGGCGTACGTCAACAAACTGCCTGAATATTGTATTTCCGTCGGTCTGGCGGAAGCGGGAAGACCGGTGCTCGCGGCGGTTCTTAACCCATCGACCGAGGAACTCTTTACCGCCGTTGTTGGCGGCGGCCTCCGCGTGAACGGCCGCGACGTGACTCCGGCGGCTCCGGTCAGCGAACGATCTGAGATCATGGTCAGTCCTTGGGAATACCGCGCAGGCCGCTGGGCCGATTTGGACGGCACAATTCAATGCCGTCCCATGCTGTCGATCGCCCATGCCCTGGCGCTGGTCGCCGCGGGGCGTGTCCAGGCCACGCTGACGATCGAGCCGGAAAACGAATGGGATCTGGCCGCCGGCGTCCTTCTCGTCCAAGAAAGCGGCGGCACGGTCGCCGACGCCGAGGGCCGTCCCTTTACGTTCAACCAAGCCACTCCCCGCTTTCGAGGCGTCATCGCCGTCGCGGCTACGGCAGGAAACGACCTGCGCCCGTTTCTCCAGACGCATGCCGATCGCGCCAGGCTGAAGAAAAAACGGCCATGACGCCGACGGTCGCCGTTCTTGGAACAGGCATCTTGGGCCGGGCCATTGCCGAACGCTTGCAGGCCTCCGGCTGCACGGTGGTCGTCTTCAACAGGACGGCCAGCAAAGCGTTGCAGCTCCAACGCCAAGGAATCGCAGTCGTCGGCAGTGCCGAAATGGCGGTCAGCCAATCCGATTGTGCGCTGCTGCTGCTGGCGGACGCTGCGGCAGTTCGTTCGACACTGTTGAAGCCATCCTGCTCCGTCGCACTGAGGGGCAAAACCCTCGTGCAAATGGGCACCATCGGCCCGGAAGAAAGTATTCAATTACAGGAAGACATCGAACGCTCGGGAGGAGTCTACTGTGAAGCTCCGGTGCTCGGAAGCGTGGCCGAGGCCAAGGAAGGTACGCTTTTCGTGATGGTAGGGGGGAGCGAGCAACAATTCGCGGCGTGCTTGCCTGTGTTTCGGGTGCTGAGCCGCGAGCCCCGCCATGTCGGCCCTGTCGGCAGGGCGTCCGCCCTCAAGCTCGCGCTCAATCACCTGATCGCCGCTGAGACCTCGGCCTTCGCACTGAGCTTGGGGCTCGTGCAGCGATTCGGGATCCCGGTGGACGCGTTCATGGCCATTCTGCGCGGCAGCGCTCTGTATGCGCCGACGTTCGACAAAAAGCTGCCGCGTCTGCTCAAGAGAGACTATCACCGCCCCAATTTTTCTACCCGCCATCTCCTCAAAGATGTCAGGCTTGTGCTCAATCAGGCGGCTGCCCTTGGGTTGTCGACAAAAGCGCTGGACGGATTGCCGGTGCTTCTGGAAGAGGCGATTGCGCGCGGCTTGGGAGACCTCGATTACTCGGCGCTGTTCGAGGTCGTCAGTCCTTCCGAACGGGATTCGGCCCGTTCCTAGCGAGTTGCACCCTCACCGCACAACGAACAACATATTGAGAGTGCGGAAAGAGGGGCCGGCGTCAGGGCGCGGAAGCCGTCTCGCCCGCAGTCGAGGACTTCTTGGTCAGATGAAAGGTCCCCCCTTTTTGGGTCGGCGCAAAATCATCCGCAATTCTCGTATACCACCAGCGTCCTTCCCCGTCGGAAAAGTCCGGGGACAAGTTCACGCTAAACCCGCCCTCACGGTCGTTATCCGTCTGAATCCACTTGCCCTCCCACGTATGGTCGGAGAGCGAATGGGTTTCGAACCGCCCGCCCTTCCAGGCATACGTGCCGTTCCCCTGGTCATCCAGGGTCAACGTGACGACGGCTCCCTCTTCATAATCCCATTCACCCGCCAAGACGCTGCGATCCCCCTGTGCGCCGGGAGGCACCATAAGTGGTTGACTTATCGGGTCCTGGCCAGAAGGTGTGGCGCATGCAGCGGCCGACAACAGCATGCTCGCCGCTATGACGAGATTCCATTTGCGCATAGATATTTTCATATCATGGGTCGATGATCCGGACAAGGTAAATGGCCCCTAGATCGAGAGGCGAGAAATCCTTCGGCAGGCTTCCTCGAGGTCTGGGTCGGTCTTGGCGTAGCTGAACCGGATGTACCGGGAACCCTCCGGCCCCGAAAAAAATGCTTCACCAGGAACTCCGGCCACCCCGGCTGTGCGAAGCAGGTGCATCGCACGGTCTTTTCCATTGGCGCCCGGCAGCTTCGTCGCATCTGCAAGGACATAGTAAGCGCCTTGCGGTACGGCGGGCGGCAGACCTGCTTGCGCCAATGCGGCGCAGAACCGATCGCGTTTGTGCTGGTATTCCTTCGCCAATCGGCTGTAAAAGGCCTCCGGCAGTTCACGGATGCCGGCCGCCACACCCGCCTGCAACGGCGTGGGCGCGCAGACGTAGAGCAGATCATTCATCGCGCCGATGGCCTGACTCCATTGCCGCGCAGCCACACTGTAGCCGATGCGCCAGCCGGTAATGCTGAAGGTTTTCGAATAGCCGCCGATCGTGATCGTCCGGTCAGCCATGCCCGGCAACGATGCCATGCTGACGTGACGACGGCCGTCATAGAGAAAGTACTCATAGATTTCATCCGTAAAGATCAGCAGATCCCGGTCCGCCGCAATCCGCGCAAGTGACTGCATTTCTTCAGTCGTGAACACCTTGCCGGACGGATTCCCCGGAGAGTTTACAATGAGGGCCTTCGTCCGAGATGTGACGGCATGCTCAACGGCCTCCGGCGCCAGCGTCCAGTCGGGGGAGATCAGCCGAACGATCACTGGCACCGCTTCGACGGCAAGGAGAGCACTTACATGGTACTGATAGAAGGGCTCGAACAGGATGACTTCATCGCCGGGGTTCAACAAGGCGAGACAGGCGGCGTGAAACGATCCCGTCGCGCCGGCGCTCACGGTGATTTCCGTTTCAGGGTCGGCATCAATGCCGTTGTCTCGTGACAGCTTGGCCGCCAAGGCCGACCGGAGCTCGGCCAACCCGTCGAAGCGGGAATACGTATTTTTTCCTTGCGCCATTGCCTCTCGTGCGGCGTCCAGCACAATCGGGGGGACCGGGGTGTCGCACACCCCCTGCGCCATGTTGAGTCCGCCTACCGCCGCGCAGGCTTGCGTCATGGCGCGGATCTCCGAATGCGCCAACTCGGCCATCCGCTGATTCGTCCGGCTGAAATCCATCCAATTCCCTCGTTGGCTCGTTGTCGCAGAGCCGTCCCGATGCCGTCAAGCGTGAAGCGCGGTTATAGATACCCCCTCTTCTCAGAGAGCTTTCTAACGCCTTCGAGGTAACGCTCTTGGGGAATGTATTGATAAATCAAATCCCTATACTTAAAGCAGGAGCTGGTGTATTTACCAGTCAAAAGGAACGCTCAGACGAGATGAACAGAACGACACCGAACCACGAGTCTTCAAAGCCGGAGGGCCTCCAGCCGTTTGACCGGCGTGGCCGCCGGCTGGCGATGAATCGGCGTCTCTTCTTTTTTGGCGAGGGCGAATTCGAGGGCGAAGCGACGGTCCTGGATATTTCCACGAACGGATGCAAGGCCTCATCGCATACCGAAGTGAAGGTCGGGTCATCGCTTAAACTGTCGTTGTTCCTCCAGGATCAACAGTGGCCATTGCGCATTGACCATGCCGTCGTGCGTTGGGTCGACGGCCAATGTTTTGGAATGGAGTTCACCGGCATCAGGCCTGCTCAACGGGAAAGGCTTCGATCGATGCTGATGAAGGCTAAAGCCTAGCGCCTGCGCGGGCGGCGGCTGGAGTCGATGGCGTCCGCAACCGACCGGACGACTGCACGGGTTTTGGGTTGACCAGTCGCGGTGGTGGGCGAAACTGACGATAGTATCCCAGCACCTTCCTGACGTAGAGCCGGGTCTCTCTGATCCTCGGTACCTGCCGTCCCTTCACACGATGCACACCCGCGTTATATGCGGCGAGGGCAAGCCTGAGGTCGCCGTGATACAGGTTGAGAAGACGGCGGAGCTGCTTGGCACCGCCGCGTATGTTCTGGACCGAATCATGGACATTGGCTACTCGCAGCGTTGCCGCGGTGTCGGGCGTCAGCTGCATGAGCCCGACCGCTCCTTTTCTCGAGACGGCGTGTTGACGAAAATCCGACTCGGCCTTGATGACCGCCCGCAGTAATGCGGGATCCAGACGATACCGCTTCGCGTAAAATGTAATGGCCCGTCGGATATCCTGCTCGGAGTAGTGGAGCCGGTTTTCAGAGTCGGAAATCGTCGTTCTTGGCATGACGACGACGAGCAGCATGGCCGCAAGGCCGATGCCGCAACCGCGGGTCGTCCGCCGAAACACAGGATTGCCGAGCCAGGTCATCCCTCAGGACATGGTCAACATCCATGCCGTGGCGGCACTGCGGCAAACGCGCAATACTACTGGGAAATGGTGGTTTTAATCTGTGAGGTAGACCGCACAGGACTGTGCAACCAGCGTCTCATTTATGATGCAGTTTAGAGGTGCCCGCTGCCGGTTATGACTTGCCCCACAGTGTTTCGAGGCGCTGTTCGCGGCCGCACGTGAACTTGTAAAACTTGTATCGCACCGGGTTCTTTTTGTAGAAGTCTTGGTGATACTCTTCCGCCGGATAGAATTCCGAAGCGGCAGTCACCTGCGTGACGATCGGCGTCGAGAACCGCTTGGATTGTTCGATGCTGCGTCTTGACTCCTCCGCCGCCCCTTTTTCTTCCTCCGATTGATAAAAGATCGCCGCCCGATACTGATTCCCATGATCGCAAAACTGGGCGTCCGGTGTGACCGGGTCGATATTCCGCCAGAAGGCTTCCAGCAACTGCGCATAGGTCACTTTGGCCGGATCGTACCGCACCTCGACGGACTCGGCGTGGCCGGTCTTTCCGGCCGAAACTTCTTCGTAACTCGGATTCTTGACTGTTCCTCCCATGTATCCGGAAACAGCCTCGAGGACACCGTTCACCTTCTCGAAGGCTTCCTCCATGCACCAAAAACATCCACCTGCGAAGTAGGCCTTCGCAAGCGAACCCGATGCCACTGTCGGCTGTTCGGCTGCTGCCGGCTGCCCGGACAGCAGGAACATCGCGAGCACAGCCCATCGGAAGACCATCATGATTTCGTCCTCCTCACACCGTTCGGACCGCTATCGTATTCTACGGAATACGGTCCCGGCTGGATGCCTCCGGACTAACAGCCTCCCCACGGTTCGGGGGCTTGAAGCGTCGAGATATTCCCGCGCTCGAAACGCTTGAGAATGGCGTTGATCGCGTCTTCCGGTGTCTGCACGGAAGAAATGAGCCGGCCGCCTAGATTCTTGAAGAATTTTTCTTCAACGGGGGTGGCCCCGAGGAGCACCACTTGCTTCCCGGCCTTGAGCGCCAGCGCCACTTCCGACACGGTTCCTGAGCCCCCTAATCCGCAGGCGACGATGACCTGGCTGGAAAGGACGCAGACATTGTTCCTGGCGTTCCCCATTTCGGTGATGATCGCAATGTCGACGTATTTCGAAATCCGGTCTCTGGTGGTAGGCAACACGCCGATCGTGAGACTGCGCCCGACCTTTTTGGCTCCTTGAGTCGCCGCATGCATGACGCCGACGTCGCGCCCGCCGGTGAGCAGGACCCATTCACGACGGGCGATCAATTCGCCGAGCGCACGGGCATTTTCTAGATCTTTCCTTCTCGCCTTGGCTGGTCCCATCACGCCGACGACGTATCGCACATATCCCCCTTTTTGAAAGGTGCGGGATTGTAGCCCGGTCTATGCGGGGTTTGTCAAAACAGGGGGACACGTCGCTTAAAACCGGGAGGCGGCGAGCGTCACATCGGCATGGGCCCAGGCTTTCCCGAACCGGTCGGCGATTTCGGCAGCTTCGTCGTCTTTTCGTTGCGCCTTCAAGCTTTGAAGGAGGCCGAACAATGCCCAGCCGTTTTCCGGATACGACTTCAGATCGGTCCGGTATTCGCTCTCGGCTTCCGGTGCCCGTCCGGCGAGCAGCAACACCGGACCAAGATAGTGACGCACAGGCAGCGACCAGTGGGGCGGTTCAGCGCCTTGTAAGGAATCTTCGATCTTTGCAGCCTCTGTCAAGGCCTTAATGGCTTCGTCATGGCGTTGTCGTTGGGCGGCGATTTGGCCGGCCAAGAGACGTTCGGCGATCTTCAAGAGGTCCCGTTCGAGCTTGTCCTGCGGATTTCTACTCCGTCGAAATTGCTTGGTCAGCGTGACCAGCGCCTGGCGCTCGCCGTCCGCCCCGGGCAAGCGTCCGGTCGCCACCAGCGCCATTCCCCGTCCCAGCCGCCAGGTACCCTCGACCAGATGCAGGCCCTTCGCTGGCGGCGGTTCACGCAACAGCTCCTCCCACTGCCCGAACCGGATCCAGGTGAACAGCTTCGTCGTGAGATACGGTTCCTTGCCGCGGTTGCTTTTGACTTCTTCGGCGGTGATTGTCGACAGCAGGGACGTCGCGGCCTTGAGAGCGTCCCTGCTGCGTCCTTCCATCATGAGTGAAGACCAGAGAAAGTGGAGGTTATGGCTGTAGTAGCCGTCGGCATAGTCGCCTGTCAGGTGTGCATCCGTGAGGTACCGTTCATCGGCGTGCGCCGCCTCCTGATTGCGCTCAGACGATTCGTGATACATGCCCAGCCGGGCGTAGATATGAGCAGGCATATGCACAAGGTGGCCCGCCCCCGGCATGAGATTGGGTAAGCGGTCAGCGCAAGGGAGCGCGCGTTTCGGCTCGCGCGAAGCTTCCACTGCATGGATATAGTAGTGACAGGCGCCCGGATGGTCGGGGTGCTGCGCGAGAACCGTCTCGAGGGTCGACACGAATTCTTGCGTGCCAGGCTTCGGTGTGCCGTCTGCCGACCAGAAGTCCCAGGGCCGAAGAGCCATCATGGCTTCGGCGAACAACACCCCGGCGTCGGGGTCATTGGGATAGGTTTTCCAGACCAGCCGCATCGCGTCCGCATAGGCTTTGTCCAACGCGTTGCGGGAGGCCTGGGGCGCACCGAGATAGCGCTTCGTCAATGCTTCAATGTACGCCCGTTCGGCCGCAGTGGCCGAGGCCAGCCGTGCGCCTGCCTGTTTGACCGCTTCGGCCGCCCGGCGGCCGTCTTCCTTGGACATGGCAGCGTTGATGTTCGGTCCCAGGGCAAGCGCGATGCCCCAATAGGGCATCGGCGCGTTGGGATCCAATTTGGCCGCTTCCTCAAACGAGCGAATCGCTTCTTCATGGTTAAAGGCGTAGATCAGGCGCAATCCCTGGTCAAAATAGCGCTGCGCCGCATCGGATGTGGTGCTGATCGGATGATGAAGCGTGCCGAGATTGTCATAGAGCTGCGGCGCTCCATGCGCGACGCCCAGGGCGATCGCACAGAGGAATACGCAGCAGCCGGCGGCGTGGGCGGCACATTTCAACCACCGTTCCTCAGCTGCCGTCATCACGGAGCCTTAAAACCTGGTTACGCTGGAAAAGTGGAAATCACGCAGGACCATCGCGGGAACGAGCATTTTACCGGTCTCTGAGGTGACGGCTTCAGCCGGTTCCGTCCAGGCTTCCACCTGCTTGAACGCGCGCAACGGACTCTCATGAAAACGAAAGTTGCGGACTGCCGAGGTGATCTGGCCGTCTTCGACGAGAAATGTCCCGTCCCTTGTCATGCCCGTCAATGTGAGGTCGGTCGGGTTCACCGTGCGGATATACCAAAAATTCGTGACAAGGATGGCGCGTTCACACTGCTTGATAAGATCCTGGGTTTTCAAGGCGGGACCCGCTGCAGACAGGCAGGGCGCCTCAAGGGTTGCGATGCGCTTGATCTTGTGCTGCTTGGCCGTGAATCGATCGTACGCCAACTGTTTCAACACGCCTTTATCGATCCAGACCGCGTCTTCGCTCGGCAACCCTTCGTGAGTGAAGCCCGTCCCAAGCAGGTCGGCATGTCCGGGCACGTTTTTCAGGGTCAGGCGGTCGTCCAGGATTTGACGGCCGAGCTGTCCCGTGAATGGACTGGTGCCTTTCTCATAGGATTTCGCATCCAGGGTCCACAGCATCCAACTCCAGAGGCCCGCGACCGCCGCCGGCTCGAGAATGACCTGGTAACGCCCAGGCGCCAGTTCCTGGACGTCTCTGCCCCGCTTCGCCTTATTGATGGCTGACAGCGTGCGGTCCTGAATCTTCAGGTGATCGATGGAGCGGTGCGCCGCTGCGCTCCACCCGGTGGCATCGTCCGCCTGGACCGTCAGACTGAACCGCGCCTCCGTGCGCTCCTCCTGGGCGAACAGGCCGTTGCTCGCCGCGACACCCACCGACGCGACCGAGGATGACACGATGCCGGCGGCCTGAAGATTTTCGATCCGGCATTGTCCGATGGCCTCATTGGCGTATTCGAGCCTTCGAGCGGGACCCGCGGCCGCCGTTTCCGGACGGCTCGTCAACGGCGTCGGAAAGGCCTGCGGCTCCGGAGGCGGGAGGTATTCCGGATCCTCCGGAGAAATCCGGGCGATGCGTTCGGCGCGCGCAAGCATGTCTTGAATTGCGCCGGCCGTGAAATCGGTCGTGGAGGCCGAGCCTCTCCGGCTGTCGAAAGCCACCGCGACAGTCATCGTTCCGCGCCTCGTGTCGACATTCTGGACGACACGGCTGTTGGCAAAGCGCGTCGTCCCGGCGTGGTGATCATGAAGGGTGACGACTGTGTGGTCGGCCACGGATCGCTTCAAGACGACGTCGGCCAGGAAGCGAAATTCGTCCGCGCTCGTCAACTTCGGCCACATTTTTGCGTTGCCTGTCGTCACGATCGTCACCCTTTGATAACGGAAACGCGCCGGAATCTCGCATGCGATGCCGCGTGCGTCATCCACCCGGACTGGCCCGGCTGGCCCTTGCCGCACGTAATGAATCCAAAACGGCCGCGGTAACGACGGTCCGCAACGCCGTCGCAGCTGTTCCAGAATTCCGGCGTGATCCCGTGATAAATCACGTCCCGAAGCATCTGTGTGCGTTTCCCGTTTTCAACGAGCCAAAAAGCGTCGCCGCCGAATTGGAAGTTATAACGCCGTTGGTCGATGCTGTAAGAGCCATGACCCTCGATATAGATTCCCCGCTTCACGTCGGCCAGGAGATCGTCCGGCGACCCCGAACCGGGCTCGAG
>JBKPSD010000069.1:0-6780 GCA_046734935.1 Nitrospirota bacterium | reverse complement strand
GAGAACGGACGGGTATTGGTGGAGTCCTACCGGACCATCGCCCGCGCGATTCGGGAAGAGAAGACGATTACCCCTGCGGCCGAATGGTTGGTCGACAACTTTCACATCGTGGATGAACAGCTTCGTGAGATCATCGACGACTTGCCTCCCGGGTACTACAGACAATTGCCCAAACTTGCATCGGGCCACCTGGAAAATTATCCACGGGTGTTCGGGGTCGCTTGGGCATTTGTCGCGCACACGGATAGTCGATTCGACCCTGACATGCTGCGCCGCTTTGTTATGGCGTATCAGCGCGTGCAACCACTGACAATCGGTGAATTGTGGGCGGTGGCCATTTCGCTGCGCATCGTGCTGGTTGAGAACCTTCGCAGGCTGGCCGAACGGATCGTCCACAGCCGCGTTGCCAGACAGGAAGCCAACGAACTCGCGGACGGTCTGCTGGGCGCGGGGGCATTGGCTGTGGAGCCTTCGGCCACGGCCCTCCGCCGCTTTGAGCACAGACCGCTGGCAACCGCCTTTGCCGTGCAGCTGAGTCAGCGATTACGTGATCTGGACCCGAAGGTACGCCCGATATTGCTGTGGCTCGACCAGCGTCTTGCCGCTCAGGGGACCAACGCCGACGACATCGTGCATGCCGAGCATCAGCAACAGGCGGCCATGAGCGTCACGGTGCGCAATATTATCACCAGCATGCGGTTGACGTCTGCGTTTGATTGGGCGGTGTTTTTCGAACATGTCAGCCCGGTCGATACGATTCTGCAGCGCGACCCCCGCTATGCCGAGATGGATTTTGTCACCCGGGATACGTATCGCCATGCCGTCGAGGATCTCTCTCGCGGTACGGGGCTCTCCGAAATCGACGTGACCGAACGAGTCGTGGACCGCGCCAGACGGGCTGCGGGCGAGCCGCATGCGAGTGGGCAGCCGGAGCGGGAGCGTCACATGGATCCTGGCTACTACCTGATTTCTCAAGGTCGCCGAGCGTTTGAGCGCGAACTTGGGTACAGAGTGTCGTGGAAACGCCGGCTCCTGCGTTGGTATGTGCGGGCTTCGGCACCGGGCTATCTGGGATCGCTGGGAGTGGTGACCGCCATGGTCATGGCCTTGCCGCTGTGGCATGCCGTTTCAGTCAACGTCTCACCCGCGGGCCTTGCGCTGCTCGCCGTTCTCGCACTTGTACCGGCGTCCGATCTCGCCATGGCGCTCATCAATCGTACGGTGATGGCAATCCTCAGACCGCGACCATTGCCCCGGATGGCACTGCGGGACGGCATTCCCAAAGAATTACGAACCGTGGTGGTGGTGCCCACATTACTCACGACCCTCCAGGGCATCGATGAGCAGGTCGAACGGCTGGAAGTACATTATTTGGCGAATTCGGATGATGATCTGCGCTTTGCCTTGCTCTCAGACTGGAAAGACGCCTCGAGCGAAAGCATGCCGGGTGACGCCGAACTGCTGGATACTGCAGTGAAGGGAATCGCGCGCCTGAATAAGCGCTACGGCCCCGCGTCCGGCGGTGGGTCGCGCTTCATGTTGTTTCATCGCAGGCGTGTCTGGAACGAGTCCGAGCATACATGGATGGGCTGGGAACGGAAGCGAGGCAAGCTGCATGAGTTGAATCAACTGCTTCGCGGCTCGACAAGCACGACGTTTTTATCGGTCGGCGGGAATCTGCCCGAATCTATTCCTTCAGTCCGGTACGTCCTCACGCTTGATGCAGACACGCGGTTGCCACGCGGAGCCGCGCTCCGATTGATCGGCACCATGGCCCATCCTCTGAACCGGCCTCGGTTTGACCGTTTCTCCGGCCGCGTGGTTGAAGGGTACGGAGTGGTGCAACCACGGATTACGCCATCACTACCGACCAATGGTGAGGGCTCAACTTTTCAAGCGATCTTCTCCGGTCCCAGCGGGATCGATCCCTATGCCTCGGCCGTGTCGGATGTGTACCAAGATTTGTTTCGGGAAGGGTCCTACACCGGCAAAGGCATTTACGAGATCGATGCCTTCGAGGCGGCGCTGGCGGACAAGGTGCCGGACAATTCGATGCTCAGTCACGACCTCTTTGAAGGGCTCTTTGCTCGCGCTGCCCTGGCGACCGATATCGAACTCTTCGAAGCCTTTCCCTCCCATTATGAAGCCGCGGCAGCCAGGCACCACCGATGGGCGCGTGGTGACTGGCAGCTGTTGCCCTGGATTCTCGGACGCGGACATGTTCGATCTGAGACGCATCGCCCGGTGGTCATGCCCGCGATCGGTCGGTGGAAGATGCTCGATAACCTCCGCCGTACCCTGTCGGCTCCCGCCGCATTTCTCACCTTGATCGTCGGGTGGCTATTACCGGCGGGATCACCCTGGATATGGTCCGGGTTTGTTCTTGTCACGATGGCGATTCCGTCGCTTTTGTCTTTCGTCCTTGGACTCTATCCGCGCCGGCGCGACATTGCTTTGCGTAGCCATACTCGTGGAGTCATCGCCGACCTGAAGCTGGCCGCGACTCAGATCGCGTTGACGGTGACCTTCCTCGCGTACCAGACCTGGCTCATGTCAGACGCGATTCTTCGTACCCTCGCTCGTCTCCTCATCACGCGGGATCACTTGTTGGAGTGGGTGACTGCGGCACAGGCCGAGGATGCCTACACGCACAAACTGGCGGGGATGTATCGACGCATGGGAGGCGGCATCGTTCTCGCCGTCGCAGCGGCTTGTGGCGTCGCCGTGTTCGGGTCGTACGAGTCCTGGACGGCCGCGGCCCCGTTCATCCTGCTCTGGCTCGCCTCTCCTGCCGTTGCGCGCTGGGTCAGCTTGCCTTTACGACTCACCGGAGCAGGACCGGTCTCGCCAGGCGATGCCCGGACGCTGCGATTGATTGCGCGCCGGACCTGGCGGTTCTTCGAGACGTTCGTGTCCCCGGAGGACAATGCGCTGCCACCCGATAACTTTCAAGAAGATCCCAAAGCCGTCGTAGCCCATCGAACGTCGCCGACCAATATCGGGCTCTATCTGCTCTCGACCCTGGTCGCTCGTGACCTTGGTTGGCTGGGCACCCTGGAGGCAACCGAACGGTTGGAAGCGACGCTGGCGACCATGAACCGACTCGTGCTGTTTCACGGGCACTTCTACAACTGGTACGACACCCGTTCCCTTCATCCGCTGGAGCCGAAGTATGTGTCCTCCGTGGATAGCGGCAATCTCGCGGGACATCTGGTGGCTCTGGGCAATGGATGCCGTGAGTTGATTCAACGATCTCCTGTCGAAGGCGACCTGCTTGCTGGAATGGACGATGCTATTGGATTGCTACGTGAAGCTCTTGCCGATATTCCGGACCAGCACGGGACGCATACCGTCACGCGGAAACAGCTCAGTCAGGCCGTCGATGCGCTGAGCACGTCGCTGCAGTCGCGGCCGGTCGATGCCGCGGGCTGGACCAGCCGTTTTGCCCAACTGACCGCTTCGTCCCATACCGTCGCCGACATGGCGCAGGCGCTGGCTCAGGAGCTCGCTGATGGGCCCGAAAGCGAACTGCGCATCTGGGCCGATGCGGTCCGATCGTGCGTCGAGAGCCATCTCCGAGACATGGAGCTGTCGCTTCCATGGGTCCGCTTGAGGAAGAAAGATGTTGCTGCCATGTTCGACCGTCCTGGCAGCCCCCTGCCTGAGTGGGCGGCCATCGCCCCGTTCTTTCATCCCGTTCCCACGTTGGCGACCGCCCCTGAACGTTTCGCGGCCGCGCTCCGTGCGCTTGATCAATTGCGGGAAGACTCGCTCAGCCATCCGTCACAGAATCGGCCCAGTCTGACAAGGATCACGCTGTTGGCTGACGCCATACGGCGATCGGCCGCGGATGCCGCTGCACTCATCCGCCGTCTCACTGTCATCACGCAGACCGCCGAGCAGATGGCTCGCGCCATGGATTTCACGTTCCTCTTCGATCCGACACGCAAGCTGTTGTCTATCGGCTACCGCGTGACGGAGAACAGCTTGGAACCCAACTGCTACGACTTGCTTGCGTCGGAAGCCCGGCTGGCAAGCTTTATGGCTATCGCCAAAGGCGACGTGCCGTCCTCGCACTGGTTTCACCTGGGCCGTGCCCTGACGCCCGTGGAAAATGGTTCGGCACTCATTTCATGGTCCGGCTCTATCTTCGAATACCTCATGCCGGCCTTGGTGATGCGCTTTCCGGCGGGCAGTTTGTTGAGCCGGACGTATGAGCTGATCGTCCGTCGTCAGATTCAATACGGTGCGGAACGCGGCGTGCCCTGGGGCGTCTCGGAGTCGGCCTATAACGCGCGCGATCTCGACCTGACATACCAATACTCCAGCTTTGGTGTGCCGGGTCTGGGACTCAAGCGCGGGCTCATCGACGATGTCGTCGTCGCGCCATACGCGGCTGCACTCGCCGCCATGATCAATCCCGCCGCCGCGACGCAAGATTTTGCCCGCCTCGCCGAGGCCGGCGGCAGGGGATCCTATGGGTTTTATGAGGCCTTGGATTACACCGGCACACGGGTACCGGAAGGAAAAGACGTCGCCATTGTGAAGGCCTATATGTCACATCATCAGGGGATGTCCTTGGTCGCGATCGCCAATGTCCTGAACGATGGCGTGATGAGGAACCGTTTCCACGCCGAGCCGATGGTCAGGGCCACCGAACTCTTGCTTCAGGAACGTACGCCGCGCGACGTGCCGGTGGCGCGACCACGCGCGGAAGAAGTCTCTGCAGCCGCGCAAATCCGCGACCTCGTTCCGCCGGTGTTGCGGCGATTCACCTCTCCGCATGAGGCGACCCCGCGGACCCATCTGCTGTCCAACGGTCGGTACGCCGTCATGCTGACCGTGGCCGGGTCGGGATACAGCCGCTGGCGGGATATAGCGGTCACCCGTTGGCGCGAGGATGCCACACGGGACTGCTGGGGCTCTTATATCTTTCTTCGCGACACGCAGACCGGTTACCTGTGGTCGGCCGGTTATCAGCCCAGCGGCGTCGAAGCCGACGACTATGAGGTGTCCTTTTCTGAAGAACGGGCGGAGATTATCCGGCGGGATGGCGACTGGAGCACGACGCTCGAAGTCGTGGTGTCGTCCGAAGATGATGCTGAGGTACGGCGCATCTCCGTGAGCAATACAGGCGCAGAGGCGCGAGACGTCGCCATCACCTCCTACGCGGAGTTGTCCCTGACTCCACAAGCAGCGGACGTGGCCCATCCGGCCTTTGCGAATCTGTTTGTCCAGACGGAATTCGTGCCGGAGACCGGCGCGCTGCTCGCCACGCGCCGCCGGCGGTCGGATGAGGAAGCGACGGTGTGGGTGGCCCAGGTGGTGGTCGTCGAAGGTGACACGGTGGGTGAGTTGCAATATGAAACGGATCGCGCCCGATTTCTCGGACGCGGGCACCATGTCCGTACTGCCGTTTCGATGATCGATGGGCGGCCGCTCTCGAATACCGTCGGCTCCGTGCTCGATCCCGTGATGAGCTTGCGCCGTACGGTTCGAGTTCTGCCCGGCGAGACCGTACGCGTCGTGTTTTCGACCATCGTCGGCCAGACGCGTGATCAGGTCATGGATCTGGCCGACAAGTACAACGACCCGCGAGTGTTTGAACGTGCCCTATCGCTGGCCTGGACGCAGACGCAAGTCCAACTCCATCATCTTGGGATCGGGACTGACGAAGCGCAGCTGTTCCAGCGACTGGCCAATGCGGTGCTGTACTCCGATGCATCGCTGCGTCCCTCTTCCGAGACACTCGGCCACAGCACAGTGGAACGTACGGCGCTGTGGGCATATGGGATCTCGGGCGACTTGCCCATCGTGCTGGCGTGCATCGACAAAGCAGAGGACGTCGACACGGCCCGGCAATTGCTGCGGGCACATGAATACTGGCGAATCAAACAATTATCCGCCGACGTGATCATCCTGAACGAAAAGCCGGCGTCCTACGAGCAGGATCTGCAAGGCTCCCTGGAGGCGCTCGTGCGCGGCAGCCGGTTGCGCCTTCTGCCCAACATTGCCGGCGCGCGGGGCAGTATCTATCTCCTGCGGGCAGACCTGCTCTCTGCACAAGATCGGATGCTGCTGCAGCAGATCGCCAGGGTCGTCCTGCTGAGCCGGCGGGGCACGTTGGCGGAGCAGGTCGCTCGATTACAGCGCAGGCCCAGTACGCCGCCGCCGCCCCTGCCCTCACCGCGCAGGAGCAGACGCCTGGATGTGCCGTTACCGGAACGAGAACTCGAATTCTTTAACGGCCTCGGCGGGTTCGCGGACGATGGCCGCGAGTATGTCACGATCCTCGGCGAAGGGCTGCGGACGCCGCAGCCCTGGATTAACGTCATTGCGAACCCGTCGTTCGGGTTTCTCGTATCGGAATCCGGTTCCGGGTTCACCTGGTCACTGAACAGCCACGAAAATCAACTGACGCCTTGGTCGAACGATCCGGTGACCGATCCGTCCGGAGAGATGCTCTATCTCCGAGACGACGATTCCGAGGAAATTTGGAGTCCCACGGCGCTGCCGATTCGCGAGCCAGCGCCCTATGTGGCCTGTCATGGACAGGGCTATAGCCGATTTCATCATGGTTCACACGGGATCCTTGTCGAACTGCTGCAATTTGTGCCGCTTGAAGATCCGATCAAGATTTCCCGCCTCACGCTACAGAATGCGTCAGGCCGCTCGCGTCGCCTTTCTGTCACGGCCTATGCCGAGTGGGTCCTGGGGCACTCGCGTGGTGACTCCACGCCGTACATCATTACGGAGGTCGATGCGGAGACCGGGGCGCTC
>JBKPSD010000068.1:0-4240 GCA_046734935.1 Nitrospirota bacterium | reverse complement strand
TTTACGGCCGACTTGGAGAAGGCGAAAACCATACCGGGACCGAAAGATACGGTCGAGCCGCCCACCGACATCCCCTGCGAGAAATGCGGCCGGATGATGGAAATCAAATGGGGACGCAACGGCAAGTTCTTGGCTTGTCCCGGCTACAAGGACGATCCGCCCTGTAAGAACACTCAAAACTTCGAGAAGCTTCCGGACGGCACTATCAAGATCATTCCGAAGCAGGAGCTCACTACCGATCAGGTCTGCGAAAAATGCGGCAGTCCCATGGTCGTGAAGACGGGGCGTTTCGGAAAATTCATCGCGTGCTCCGCCTATCCCGAATGCAAGACGACGAAACCTCTGGCACTCGGCGTGAAATGTCCTCAGCCCGGATGCGGCGGTGACCTGGTCCAAAAACGCACGCGCAAGGGCCGGTCATTCTTTGCCTGCAGCAAGTATCCGACCTGCGAATATGCGTTGTGGGACCGTCCGATTCCCAAGGCCTGTCCAACCTGCAGCGCCCCTTTTCTCGTCGAAAAAGTTAGCAAACAGGCCGGCCGCAGCGTGCAATGCCGGAATGAAGAGTGCGGTTACCGGGAAGCCGGATAAAAGTTTCTCACCAGTCCATCTCCACGTTCACCTCAACGCTGCGTTCGCTCATCCTGCGGAATTTGTTCGCCTGCCGCCACCGCCTCTACCGAAATTGAGAATTCATGTCGTCGAAACTGAGAGGCGGAATCAAGATGAGGCCCTCATGTCGGTTGACCTGCGCGCGGAGCATGATGATAATGACTTAGAGGAGTTGAGCGCACGCTATCTGTTCTCTTTTGTGAAGGGAGGCCGCTATGAAAGCAAAGGAAGGTGTCGTGAATCTTCTCAACAAGATTCTCACGGCAGACCTGACGGCGATTAATCAATACTTCGTGCACGGCAAAATGTGCGAGAACTGGGGTTATGAACGTCTCTATCACAAGGTAAGAGAACGCAGCATCGACGAGATGAAGGACGCGGACGAACTGATCGGCCACATTCTCTATCTGGAAGGCGTTCCGAACGTGCAGCGGATGAATACTGTGCATGTGGGGGAAACGGTGCCGGAGCAATTGAAGCTCGATTTAAAGGCAGAGCAAGAGATGCTGGCCCTATTGAACGACGGCGTCGTTCATTGTTCCAAAGTGATGGATTTCACGACCCGCCACATGCTCGAAGACATGGCGAAAGACGTTGACGATCACATCGATTGGATCGAAACGCAGATGGAAACGATCAAACAGGTGGGGCTGGAAAATTACCTCTCCGAGCAAATCAAAAAGGAATCGTAACATGGGAGGCGGGGGGCCTCAGGAGGAAGAGAGGGCCCCCGCCGTTGGGAGCGGGTCAAGTCAGGTCCCGCTCCTCTGCCGATGACGCAGGGTCACCGATCGATTCGTCTCCTTCATCTGCCATCTATTGATAATCCTCATTCAGCGACCTGAGAAACGCGACGAGTGCCGTGGCGTCACCGGCAAGAAGCGCAATGCCCTGCAACTGTGGAGCGCCGTTTCTTAAGGCCCCCGGCGTGCGTGCGAGGGTCGAGGTATCTCGATAGAAGGCAATGATGTCGTCAAGCGTGTTGAACTGGCCGTTGTGCATATAGGGCGCGGAATGACTGAGGTCTCGAAGAGGGGGTGTCTTGAACCGGGCGATCGCCCGATCCAATAGTTGGGTGCGCGAAAACGGACAAGGGTCTTGGTTATCGCAGAGGATGGCACTGATCTTTGCCTGTGGAGCCGGCATGTCCGGATTGTCAAAGACGTTCCAGACTCCTAAGTCCGTGACGCCAGGTTTGGCGAACGATGGAATGCCACGAAAGGGTTCTAAAGCAGCGGGGTGTGCCTCCGTAGCCGGAAGGAACTGGTCAGGGTTCGCGTCTCGGGTCGCCTTATTTGGAATCACCAAAGCTGCAAACTGATGCGCTCCATGAATCGCGTCGTATTCTCGTTGCGTCGTGCCGGTATTGTGCAGTTTGAAATCGGTAAAGTTTGGCGCCTGATGGCATGCGATGCAATTGCCGATCTTTCCTGCCGCGACTTCCCCGGCGGAGGCGACGGGCGCTGCCGGCTCCGCCAAGAATATTTTCAGTCCTTCCAGCTCCATGGCACCGAATGCGAACGGTTGTGAATGAAACTGGAATTGACCATCGGGCCGGTTCGGATTCGATGTGACAAACTGCGGACTGCCCAGCCCGTTCACGAGCGTACGCAAACGCCGGCTGTAGGCGAGATGAGATTCGTTGGCATCCGGTTGCTGCGGTAGGCCGTTGACTTCCAGGAATACGTCGAAGGGCGACCGGATCGGTGCGCCGCTGTCCTCCGCCTGGGAGAACCGCAGGCCATTCACGTATGCGGCGACCACCTTGACCACCGCATCGAAAATTTCCTGGTCCGAGGCCGTCGTGACGAAGGTGCGGAATTCAGGTGGCAAACGAAACTCATCCGGAATGGATGAATGCCTACCACCAAATAGAAAAGCATAGGAAAGTCCATCAAACTGGCCAGATGGATCGAACGACCCATCGTCTCCGCGAACGACGTTGGCGATGTGGCCGATGGCTTGTGCTCGCTCGCCGGGCAGCCAGCCGAAATTGCGGCCGGTAAAGGTTCCGGCGACAAGATCCTCGATGGAGTTGAACTCCGCGTCAAAGTGCAGGAGCATCCCTTCGGGGCGATCGACCGTGGCATTGACCAGCGGAGGCGAATTGCGTGGCGCATGGGTCTTGCCGTCGCCGCGGTCAGGGATGGGACTCCGTACGGCAAAGTCGGTGTAGGTTCGCATGCTGCCGCCGGGTGCCGAAATGAGATCATCGACGAAGTGACATGACCGGCAGTTCATCGACATCCCTTTGAAGGGCGCCTCGGCGGCGATGGGCGCTCCGATCGTCTCGACTGAATCCACAACAGGGTCACCCGCATTTGGATCGTTGACGTCGCCCCCGGCGTCCAAAAATGCCTTGAAGGCCTGGGCAAATCGCGTGTCCATGAACAGACGCTCTCCGACCGCTTGCTCGGCTCCAGGGGTTCCCGTCGTGACAGCCGTCGCAGGAGCTGGGGGAGTACCACTGGAACACCCTGCCGCGAGCGTTGTAATAAGCAAGAATGTAGAAGTGGACAAGAAATGACCGACACGTGTTGCGAACATGTTGCCTCTCCTGGTCAGTTAAAAGAGAAAATAACGTTCGGTCGTTGCAGGCAGTGCCCGCATATCTCGATAAGATGCGGATCGAATTGTGTTCCCGCTCCGACGTTAAGAATCCGGTAAGCCGCTATGTTCCGTGCATCCTGATCGATCACTCCGCGGACTTGTACCGCATCGAAAGCGTCCGCAATCGCGAGGACACGGGCCTCGATAGGAATGAAGGCACCTCGAATGCCATAGGGGTAACCTGATCCATCCCATCGTTCGTGGTGGTGGGCGATAATGATCGAGGCGTTCCGCAGGAATCTGTAGGGTTGAAGACATTCGGCGCCTATTCGCGGATGCGATTGACGGGCCGCATAGGTGTGAAGGTCGAGGCAATAGGTATGCGACACAAGCCAAGGCGGCACGGCCAATAGACCGATGTCGTGAATCAGTGCGGCAAGCGTCAAATGATGCAGTGATTCGGGAGATAGCTCAGCGCAGCTACCGATACGGCGCGCCAGGGCGGCGGTCCGTCTTCCGTGTCCCCGTTGCCATGGAAGCGCACCATCCATCATCTTTGACACGTGTCGGACAAGAATGGTCTCGACCGTCGGCCGTACTGAACGGGGGATGGGGAGTCCATCGATTTTTCGGAGCAATCCTTGCATGTGTTGGAGTGTCGACGCTGTGCTGTTCGCTACGGCTGATGGCATAACCGGTGTCCCAAAAAAGAAGCCCAAGATCTCCTGGATCCTGGGCTCTGGGTCGAAGAAAACCTCTGGCCGCTCTCAATTGTCGTGTTCGCAATATATGCTAACTGCTGTCTCCTCGTTTCCCCGCCATCAACGGCTGTCCCAGGATCCACATCTCATACAACGGCACCGTCATCATGACTAAGAAACTGACAGTCATGAGCAAATCCCCCGTAAGCATCGTCAAGACAAACACCGGGGAGACATAGCTGATGAGCCAAGGCGAAATCAGATCAAGCATGACCCCGCCGAACCCCGACCAGGTCATGGCGGCCTTCAAGCCATGACTGGCATTAGTCAAAAACATGACATGGATGAGAATCATGAAGACCACCGGCATCGTAAAG
>JBKPSD010000067.1:0-2904 GCA_046734935.1 Nitrospirota bacterium | reverse complement strand
AACGTGGAAATGGGACCGGCGGATAGCGGCCAGGAATACCGGCAGGAGGGCACTGGATCTAGAGAGCCTGATCGGCGAATCAGATAAGCAGCGAGTCCGCGATCGAAGAGGCGCCGGCCCATATGACCGGCGCCTTGTCCTTCTATTTTCAACGCATCGCCTGTCCGCCGCTGCTGCCCTGCTGACCGCCGCTTGCTGATCCGCCTGCTCTGCCTGAGCTCGAGCCGGACATTCCTGAGTTCCCGGTTCCCGGGCTATTCGCCCCTGTGTTGCCGCGCTGCCGTCCCGTGTCCGAACCCATACTCCCACTTCCGATCCCTGCACCGGGGTCGCTCGAGCTGCCGCTTCCTCTCCCGGATGAGCCGGTCCCGCTGCCCATCGATCCGCTAGCGGATCCCATCCCGGTGCCGCCGGCTCCGGCATTCCCCATTCCGCCGGCCGTTCCGCCGCCCATGCCCATTCCACCGGACGTTCCTCCACCCGTTCCGCCGCCTGTACCTCCTCCGCCCCCGCCGCCTCCGGCTTGTGCCAGGATCATCTGATCCTGCTGGTGCGGCTGGTCAATGGCGAGAGCATCGGTTCCGACAAGCAGAGCGATGCCGACGGCAAGACAGAATCCAGCGATCCTGATCGTTTTCATAGTGGGTCTCCTTTATTGTTTGGATTATATTTGGCTGAAACTTCCGATGCGGAAATTCAACTGCTCCGACCTCTCTCTCAAAGGTAGCAAGCTGGAAAAACGGCCCGCGGCCCCCTCATTGCTCTCCGCCAACCCTCTTTGCGGGTGGCCTCGATCGCTTGCGCGCGCACAGCGGGCCACCACCACTCCTTATCCCTTTCACGCTGCGGAGCGTTTATCGACGTAGTAGGCCTCCGGCGGCAGCGGCTCGACCACCGTTGCCTGCGGCCCTTTTTCGCCCGGTTCGATGTTGAGACTCACAGACAGGCCGTCCATCTGCTCGAACGCGATGCCGCGGACCGCATTCTTGTGGAAATACACCTCCCTGGTGTCTTCCAACGTAATGAATCCGTAGCCTTCATCGATGAACACTTTGGTCACCACGCCTCGCTCGGGCGGCGCGGTCACGTCCACAGTATGGGCGGCGCGTTTTTCGCGTATTTTTTTGAGTTCCAACCCGACAGCATCAAAACTGTCGTGAATGGCTTCCTCAAACGAGGCATGCTGTTTTTCGGCCGTGACCGTATGACCGGGTATTTGGACGACCACGAGCACACTGTGCGAATCGTCAGGGTTGCGGTGGTCATGTCTCAGAAGCCGGGCGCGGACGTGCGTGACCTCATCTCCGGGATGCAGGTCGGCCACGCGCGCCTCGATCTCCCGCCGCCATTCCGGCCTCACGTCCATGCGCACGCCTTCGATTTCGACATCCATATTATTTACCTCGCTGAACAAGCTCAGATCTCACATCGCAAAACTCCTCCCCCATTTCTGAGGCAGGCTCTTTGAATCTGAGATTTGAGGCCTGAGATATGAGATTTGAAACGATTGATATTGCCTATTAAGGCATTGGCGCTGCAGCGGAGAAACTAGACCCATCCCTGGCAGGATCTGAGATGGCCCTAGCGACCTAGACGAGCAAGAAAAGAGGGTTTTTAGGACTGAGGGAAGTGACCAGGTGGTTATTTAGCCGTCTTCAGACGGTCGCCGCGTTTGATCGTGCCGCCCTTGAGCACTTTCGCATAGACGCCGACATTGCCTCCGTTTGCTTGAACGGCCGTCCGAAGAATGCCGTTGTCTTTGGGCAGATCTCCCTGGGCGACCGTCGTCATGACGCAGCGGCCGCACGAACCCGTAATGGCGAGCTGCGCGTCGCCGATGGTGATCGTCTTGCCGATCCACGATTGCTCGACGAAGCCGGTGGCTTCTTCGGGCGTGTCGATCAGGATGTTGGGCCGGAAGCGCTGCGGCTCGAAACGGCCTTTCGAATACACCTGGTGGAGTTTGATCAACGTGGCGATCGTGATCAGATGGAGAATGGCACCGTCGAAAAAGGTGCCACGCGGAAGCGTGAATTCCGTCACGGTATCGCGATGGTCGAGGCCGTCCATGTCGGGCCAGTATTGTTCGGCCTTGCCTGCCCAAGTCGCCGGCAGTGCGGCATGCACGCCGCTCATCCAACCGCGGTCGGCCACTGCCAGAACCACGGGCCGCTTGAAGGCTTTCGATATCACCTGATGACAGTCGCGCGCCGTGCTCTCCGTCGTCGAGCCGTCCTGCAGCGTGATACGGACGGCAGGCGGCGCCGCGCCTTTCTTCGGCGGCTCGGCAAACAGCGCTTTGCAGCCGAGCACCATCGGCCATCTTACCGGGTTCTTGGCGGACACTGCCTTGCCTTCGGCCGCATCGACCAACGCATAGACGCGGTCACCCAACAGCCCGTATTGCGTGACCTCGCCCTCGGACAGTTCCTCGCCCTGCATTGACTTGACCGGATAACGCCATAGCGAGGCGACTTTGCCCATTTCCGCCATTATTCCACTCCTCGTTATTGAAGAGTCAGGGCGGATCATAGCATGGACGATTTGACGGGAACAGAAGCGGAATCATCGGACGGCTGCCTGCTTTCCAATTCATCGAGCAGGATGGCGACCAGCATGTCGCTCATGACATTCACACCCGACCGTACGCGCGCCAGAATCCAGTCGACCGACATGATGAGGGGGATGGCGGCAGCAATGACCTGATTTGGCAGTCCTGCGGCCGAGAGCACCAGCGGCAATACGATCAAGCCCGCTTCGGGAATACCCGCAACACCGACGCCTGCCATAATCGAAGCCGCCACAATCAACAACTGATGTCCCATGGAGAGCTCATAGCCCAGCGCCTGCGCCAGAAAGAGCGCCGCCATCGCCTCGTACAGCGTGACGCCGTCGTTGTTGAGG
>JBKPSD010000066.1:0-22703 GCA_046734935.1 Nitrospirota bacterium | reverse complement strand
CTGGGCGATCAATACGGCGCCGTCCTCGAGAACCAGGAGATGGAGCTTGTATATGAGGACGCCGCGTTTGTCCTCCGATACTACGATCATCACCTTCCGTTGGCGCCGAAGACGTGGACCCACATTCTGTCGCACCGCCTCGAGCAGTTGGTCGGGGAAGGCGAGCAGGCGGCGCCGGTCCTCGAATTGCAGAGCATTCTCACCGCGCTCAAGAATTTGCCGGCGGCAGATGAACGCAGTCCGGAACGGATCGCCGAACATTACCGCGAAAAGGAAATCGTCAAGAAGCGACTCTCGGCCCTCATGGAGGAGAGTCCGGCCATCCGATCGTTCGTCACGGACAATGTCCGCATCTTCAACGGCGAACGCGGCCGTTCGGAAAGCTTCGATCTCCTCGACGCGCTCCTCAACGAACAGGCGTATCGGCTCGCCTCCTGGAAGGTGGCCTCGGAGGAGATCAATTATCGGCGGTTTTTCGACATCAACGATCTTGCCGCGATCCGCATGGAGGACGAGGCGGTGTTCCAGGAGTCGCATCAGCTGCTGCTGCAATGCGTGCGGCAAGGCCTCGTTCGCGGCTGTCGCATCGACCATGTGGACGGGTTGTACGATCCGGGCCGCTATTTGCGCCACCTGCGGGAGCTCACCACGCCGGCCGACGGCTCCGGGACTCCATTATTTATCGTGGTGGAAAAAATCCTCGGCAAAGACGAACCGTTACCCGAAGCGTGGCCGGTCCAGGGGACGACCGGTTACGATTTCCTCAACCACGTCAACGGACTGTTCGTGGCAGGCGGCAATGAAAAATTCTTCAGCTCCTTCTACGCCAAAGTCACCGGGCGCGAAGGCGAATATGCGGATCTCGTGTACGCCTGCAAACAGCTGATCATGCAGGTCTCGATGGCGAGCGAGATCAACGTGCTCGGTCACCAGCTCAACGGCATCTCAGAGCGGGACCGGCGTTCCCGCGACTTTACGCTGAACAATCTCACGCATGCCATTCGCGAGATCATCGCATGTTTTCCCGTCTATCGGACCTATGTGACGGAGGGACAGGAAACGGTGGCCGACCGCGACCGCGCGTACATTCACATGGCAGTGGCGCGAGCCAAGCGAAGAAATCCCGCCATCAGCGGCCAGGTTTTCGATTTCATCCGCTCAATCTTGCTGAAGCAGCGGGAGACGCGCACCAAGGAGGATCAAGACGAGCAGATCCGCTTCGTCATGAAATTCCAGCAGACGACGAGTCCGGTCACAGCCAAGGGGGTCGAAGACACGGCATTTTACCGATTCCACCGGCTGGTCTCCTTGAACGAGGTCGGCGGAGAGCCGGAACAGTTCGGACTGACGGTCGAGGAGTTTCACAAACGGATGTGGGAGCGACAGGCGCGCTGGCCGCTGTCGCTCTCTGCGTCGTCCACGCACGACACGAAGCGCAGCGAAGACATGCGAGCCAGGATCAACGTGCTGTCGGAGCTGCCGCAGGAGTGGAAACTCAAAGTCAGCCGCTGGAGCCGCTTGAACCGGCATCACTTCAAGGAGAGCGAAGGCGAGCGGATGCCGGACCGCAATGACGAGTATCTGTTTTATCAAACGCTCGTCGGCGTCTGGCCGCTCGAGGCAATGGGGGACGAGGCGTATCGCGAATTTTGCGCCCGCATTCAGCGCTACATGCAGAAGGCTCTTCGCGAGGCCAAAGCCCACACCAGCTGGATCAACCCGAGCCCGGCCTACGATCAATCGGTGCAGATGTTCATCGAGGCGGCGCTGCAGCGGACGCCTTCAAACCGCTTCCTCGAAGATTTTTTACCGTTTCAGGAGCGGGTGGCGCGCTACGGGCTCTACAACTCGCTCAGCCAATTGGTCCTGAAGATTGCCGCGCCGGGAGTGCCCGATTTTTATCAAGGCACCGAGCTCTGGTCCTTTCACCTCGTCGATCCCGACAACCGTGGGCCCGTGGATTACGCCACTCGGTCGGCGATGACCGAAGAACTGCGGGCGACGATGGAGCGGCTCGGACCTGACCGCGCGGAATTTGCGCGCGAGCTTTTCGAACAAGCCCACGACGGCCGCGTCAAGATGTATACGATCATGGCCGGATTGGAGCATCGACGACTGCATCCGGCCTTGTTTCAACAGGGTGAATATTTGCAGTTGGAATGCGGCGGCAGCAGAAAGCTCCATATCTGCGCGTTCGCACGTTTGTATCAAGATCAGGCATTGGTCACGGTGGTGCCGCGGCTGGTCGCCTCGTTGAATCCGGACAGCAAGCATCCGCCGATCGGGGCGTCGGTATGGGAAGACAGCTGGATCGCTGCTCCGCCCTGGCCCACCCTCGCCGAGTTTCGCCACGTCCTCACGGGGGAGATCATTACGGCTCAATCATTGAACGGCCGGCGCGTGCTTCCGTTGGCCAAAGTCTTTCACAATGCGCCGGTCGCGCTCCTCGAACGAATTTCCTAGGCTCGCGCTCCTTTCCATCGTCCTTCGCGCCGGGTTTGTCTGAGGCGACCGTGATCAGCAACCATTCCCGCGCAGGTCCGAAGACTCAACACTTTCTCTAGGGATGCTCCCAGTTGGTGACCTCCGAGTGCGTGATATCGTCAAGAAAGAACGGCACAATTCTGCCGACGGAGCCTTAAAAATGCTGCTGCAGAACACTTCAGGCGCCGTGGATCGTCTCGCAACGGCAGCCGACATAACGGAACCGAATGCCTTTGAGTCTCGAGCGCCCGAATGGGACCGCGGTGCTTACTGGCTCGAGCGGGTCGAGGCGCTGATTGAGCAGTATCCGTGGCCGACCGTACTGCTCGCCCTGGGTGCCGGTTACATGATCGCGAGGCGGATGAGGTAGCTCATGCAGGACACCCGCGACTCCGGCTTCGGTTTTATGACCCTCTTCAGCGGCATTCTCGACGATGCCAGGGTCCTCATGCGTCAAGAGGCGCAATTGCTGAAGGACGAACTCCTGCTCGAAATCAGCAAGGCGGGGCGGGCTGCCTCGGGCTTCGGCATCGGCGCCGTGCTGGCTGCTATTGGGGCGCTGTTCTTGCTGCTCATGCTCGTCCATGGCCTCCACGAGTGGTTCTCTTGGCCGCTCTGGATCTGTTACGGACTGATCGGGGCGGCGATTGCGGGCATCGGCATCGCGTTAATCGTCAAGGCACAGTCGCTGGCGGGCACGGTGCACGCCACTCCACGTCGAAGTCTTCATGCAATGAAGGAAAATGTCCAATGGATCAAAGAGCGCATGACGTTGAAGAGGATCTGAAAAGCATTCTCCAAACGCGTTTGGCATTGGCCGACAAAATTCAGACGCTCGAACGGCACGTGGAAGCCACGGTGGAATCCACGAAGATGGCGGCGCTGGACGCCCTGGATCTCGCCAAGAACAAGGCTGCCGGGTTCATCGAGTCCACGACCAACCATCTCAATCCCGCCGTCCAAGGCGGCCGAAGACCGTGGATCATGGTAGGGAGCGCCCTCGCCCTCGGGTTGTTCGCCGGATTGATCGAGCATCGCCGCCGAGCCGGCGTATACCGTTACTACCCTCCGGCCGCCGATGCCGCCGACGTCATGCCGGAAGACGGACGATCCAACGAGCCGCGCGGCGTGTATCCGTTCTACGGACGCGAGGAAGCCCGACCGTTCCGCAGCCGCCGGTGGTCAGCCGGCGCGGAAGCCGGGCATCCGCAGACCCAAAGCGCCCTCTCGGAAGTCTGGAAGCCGCTGCTGTCCCTCTGGGATGAGTTCAAAGAAGAGGCGGGTCAGGAACGGGAACGGCTACAGAATGCGGTGCTTCTCGCGGGCCGCTCCTTCATCCAGGACCTGGTGCGCATCGCCGGACAGTCGGTGCTCGATCAGTTTAGCCGGTCGACCGGATCAGGCATCTCCCGCCAAGAACACCGCCGAAGCCCTTACGGGTGATTGGGTGTCGGCGAGCCGCGACCGCATGCTGCTGCTTGCTTCCCCGCCGCCGCTGGTTCTGTCTCACTGCGTCAAGGCGCTGCTCGAAAGGATCACGACATGGCGAAGCGTCCTCGCTGGTGGGTGATTGCAGCCGTCGTCCTGAGTCTGCTGGTCCTGACCGTGGTGATCGTGGCGTCCGTGGCCGACGAGCCGCTCCGGCGCTATGTCGAAGGCGAGGCAAATTCAGCACTGCCTGGCTATCACGTCGCGATCGGCGGCCTCGCCCTTCATCCGTTCACCCTGTCCGTTGATCTCCAAGACGTCACCGTCCGTCAGGACATTCATCCGGATCCGCCCGTCCTGACGATTGCTCATGTCGATGCCGACGCGGAGTTCGCGCCCTTGTTGTCGGGCCAGATCGGTGCCGCCGTGCGTATCGACGCGCCGGTGTTTGCCCTGAACGGGAAGCACCTCGACGGGTTTCTTCGGAGGAGAGACCAGGAGGTGGTCAAAGAGCAGGCCGAAGCGTGGCAAGACAAGATCCGGGAAACAATCGCCTTCCAAGGCGCCTTCTACCTGACGAACGGTCAGTTGACGTTTGACGAAGACAAGACCGACGCTGAACCGCTGAAGCTCGAAGGCATGGAGATAAAGGTCGAGAACATTACGAACCGGCCGAAGGAAAACGACGAGTATCCTTCCAGCCTCCATGTGAACGCACATTTTCCCGATGAGTCGCGGTTGGAGCTCGGCGGCCGGGCGAATCTACTTTCGATTCCCGTCCCCAGGGTCGACGCCGATCTGAAGATCGACCGGCTTCGACTCAAGAATCTTCTGCCCGTGGCCCGGCGGTTCAACGTTCAATGCCGCGACGGGATGCTCGATCTCAACGGCCGGCTGCAGTATTCGAAGGAATCCACAATCGTGGCGATCGGCGATCTCCGGCTCCAGGACGCCACAATCGATTATGTCCATTCGGTCGCCACCAAACCGAAAGAGGTCCGCCGCGCCAAAAAAGTGGCCGAGAAGGCCAAGGAAGCGCATCAGGACCCGACGGTCACGGTAAAACTCGAGCACGGCAAAATCGCTCACAGCGAATTCGGGTTCGTCAACAAGGCCACGGATCCCGACTACCGCGTCTTCATCGCCGATCTCGACATGGATCTGGCCAATCTCAGCAACCGCCTCGAGGAAGGAACGGGCGTGGTCAAGATGACCGGCAAGTTCATGGGAAGCGGCCGCACCGAGTTGAATGGCACCTTCCGCCCGGAAAAACCGAGCCCGGACTTCAACCTCAATGTAAAAATCGTCAGGACGAACGTCGAGGCCTTCAACAATATTCTCCGTGCTTACGGCGACATGGACACGCATCGCGGCATGTTTGCGTTTTTCAGCGAATTGGCGGTGAAGGACAATGCCGTCCGCGGTTACGTCAAGCCGCTGCTCAAGGACGTGGAGGTGTACGATCCGGAGCAGGACAAGGACAAGCCGGTGACGAAGAAGATCTATGAGGCGGTGGTCGGCGGCGTACTCGGATTGTTGGAGAACAAGCCGCGGAACGAAGCGGCGACCGTCACGGACTTGTCCGGTCCCGTGGAAAACCCGCAGGCCAATACCTGGCAGGTCGTGGAAAGGCTGGTGCAAAACGCCTTTTTCAAAGCGATCCTGCCGGGCTTCGAGCGAGTGGGGTGACATGCGCGTGTCCCATCCGTGGAATCTGGGCGGGCTGAGCGTCATGGATTTGGGACGGCGTCTGTGGCGCGAAAGTCAGGAGGACGAGTTGTTGGGACGGGCCGCTCAGTTGTCGTATTACGCCCTCCTTGCGCTCTTTCCCGCGTTGATCTTTCTGACCGCGCTCATGGGATTGTTCTCGGTCGAGAACTTCATGCCCGAGCTGATGAGCTACTTGCGCAACGTGCTTCCCGCCGACGCACTGTCCATGGTCCAGCGCTTTCTCACGCAGGTGGCGGAAGGCAGCGGGGCCAACATCCTTTCGATCGGCGCACTCGGAGCGTTGTGGGCCTCGTCCAGCGGCGTGACGGCCATCATGGACGCGTTGAACGTCGTTTTCGACGTGAAGGAGGACCGGCGTTCCTTTTGGCGCGTTCGATTGACCGCAATTCTATTGACCATCGCCCTGGCCGGCTTCGTGATTCTGTCCCTGGCACTCGTGCTCTATGGTCCGACGATCGGGCGCTGGATTGCGGACCTCATGGGCTTCGGGGTCGCCTTCACGTGGTTGTGGAACGTGCTGCAGTGGCCGATCATCGTCGTGCTGATGCTTATCGTCGTTGCGGCCATCTACCATATTTGTCCGGACCGGAGGTATGCGCGCTGGCGCTGGGTGACGCCGGGCTCGCTGTTCGCCGTGCTCATGTGGCTGCTTGTTTCGTTGGGATTCAAAGCGTACGTCGACAACTTCGGCGACTACAACAAGGTGTACGGCTCGATCGCCGGCGTCATCGTGCTCATGCTCTGGTTCTACTGGAGCGGCATGGTGTTGCTGCTTGGCGGGGAGATCAACTCCGAAATCGAGACGGCGGCCGAGCGCAAAGCGGCATCGTCTGACGCGAGGCGCACGAAACACGCCGCGTGACAAAAAAACTATCTTTGCCAAACCCGGGAGCGAACCATGCCACGCACTCTTTGGAAAGGCGCCATCAGCTTCGGCCTCGTGAACATTCCCGTCGGACTCTATTCCGCCGAGAAGCGGAACAGCTTCGACCTCACCATGTTGGACCGGCGATCCATGAAACCGGTGGGATTCAAGCGCTACAACAAGGAAACCGGAGAGGACGTCGCGTGGGAGGACATCGTCAAGGGCTACGAATACGAGAAAGGCCGGTACGTCGTGCTGACCGACGAAGACTTCAAGCGCGCCAACGTGGAAGCGACCCAGACCGTCGATATTCTCAGTTTCGTCGAACGGCAGGAGATCGGTCCGATGTATTTCGAGACTCCGTACTACCTGGCGCCCGACAAACGGGGGCACAAAGGTTATGCGCTGCTGCGCGAAACGCTCAACCAGAGCGGCAAGATCGGCATCGCCAACGTCGTCATCCGGACCCGCCAGTATGTGGCGGCGCTCATTCCCTACAAGGACATCATTCTCATGAATACGCTGCGGTATTCCAGCGAATTGAGGGACACCGATGATCTGGACGTTCCCTCCGGCAACTTGAAGGAGGTCGGCGTCAGTCCCAGGGAAGTAGAGATGGCGCGCAAGCTCGTCGAGGGCATGAGCGCGCGGTGGAAACCCGAGGAGCTCCGTGACACGTATCACGAAGATTTATTGGCGCTGATTGAGAAACGCGTGAAAGCGGGGCAGACGGAAATGGTGACCGAGCCTTCGCCGGAAGAGGGGAAACGGCCTGCCAAAGGTGCGGTCATCGATCTGATGGCGCTTCTGAAAAAGAGCGTCGAGGCAAAAGGCAAGGTGCGCAGACCGCAGGCGCCGGCAAAGGCGAAAGGGCGCAGAGGCCGTAAAGCGGCCTGATTCGAGATATGAAATCCACGACGGAGCCAGAAGGCAAGGCGGCGGCTCGTTCGGCCGGTTTGCGATATGTCGATGATCGGCGTCCGGGCATCTCCCGGGTGAAGCGAGGGAGCGGCGTCAGCTATCGCGGTCCGGATGGGCGGCCGATTCGCGACGGCGAGACCTTGACGCGCATCCGCTCGCTTGCGGTGCCGCCGGCCTGGCGCTCCGTCTGGATTTGTCCCGATCCGCAAGGCCATGTGCAGGCCACCGGAAGGGACGCCAAAGGGCGCAAACAGTACCGCTATCATCCGCGCTGGCGGGAGGTGCGGGACAGCACGAAATATGAACGGATGATCGCGTTCGGCCGGGCGCTGCCCGTGATTCGAAAGCGGGTGGAGAAAGATCTGGCGCTGCCCGGTCTTCCCCGTGAAAAAATTCTTGCGACGGTCGTGCGGCTGCTGGAAGTGACGTTGATCCGAGTCGGCAATGAGGAATACGCCAAACGCAACGACTCTTTCGGCCTTGCGACCATGCGCGACCGCCACGTGCACGTGAACGGGTCGGCGCTGCGGTTTGAATTCCGCGGCAAAAGCGGCATCGCCCATGCGGTCGATCTTGAAGATCGCCGTTTGGCGCGCATCGTCCGCCAGAGCCGCGATCTTCCCGGATACGAGCTGTTTCAATACATCGACGACGCCGGCGAGCGACGGGCGATCGATGCGGCAGACGTCAATGCGTATCTCAAATCCATTGCCGGCGACGAGTTCACCGCCAAAGACTTTCGTACGTGGTCCGGCACCGTACTGGCGGCGAGGGCTTTGCACGAGGTCGCGGCATTTGATTCTCAAGCGCAGGCAAAGCGCAATGTCTTGCGGGCCATCGAGGCGGTGGCGAAGCGGCTCGGCAACACGCGCGCTGTCTGCCGCAAATGCTACATCCATCCGGAAGTCGTCAATGCCTACCTCGATGGGACGCTCGCGGCGTCGCTGAATCGAAAAGCCGGGCGGGAACTTCGGTCCAAACTGCACGAGTTGTCGCCGGAAGAAGCCGCCGTACTTGCGCTGCTTCACCGCGGGTTCGAACAGGACGCCCGCAGGGCGGCGTAAGGAGCGATCGACGCGCTATGCGATTGACCTTCCGCTGTCTGGCCGCGCTCTCCTCACTTCTCCTTAACGCATGCGCTTCCACTTTGCCGCCCGAGAAGGCGACCTATGCCTTCGATCGCCGGTGCCAGCCCGCCGCGATGGAGATGCGGCGCATTCCGGTCGGTCCATTGGAGAGGCCGGCCTCGCTCCGCGCAACGGCGGAACGGGATGAGGCGATCAAGCTCTACTCCCCCGTTGCCGTTCATATCGCCGAAGTCATGGATCTGTTGCCGCTCCTTAACAGGCTGGCCGCTCTGGAAAGGCGCCAGGCGCCCGCCGCAGACATTGACCGCGCTCGGAGAAGACTGACGACGAGGTTGCAGCTCGCGAATCTTGAAGTATCCAGCGCTGTCGCCGAGATAGAATGCGAAGTTCAACGTGCAGACGAGGTCCAGGACCGTCTGAAAGAAGCGCAGACGACTAGAACGACGACCCAGACCATCCTGGGCGTGATCTTTGGCGGCTTAGCCAACATTCTGTCTGGGGGAATCAGCATGGCCACGCAGGCTGGGGATGCCGCGAACATTGCATCGGTGACCGGCGGTGCCCTCGAGGTGTTGTTCGGCACTTCCGCCAATTTCACGAAGGTCCGCCAAGAATTCAGTCATCCGCACAATCACCTGCAGGCCTTTAGAAATGGTGACGGTGAGCATGAGAAATTTTTCCCCAGGAGCGTATGGCGATTTTTGAGCGAACCCGACATCCGCGACATGGAAGGACACACATTACGTGAGGTGCTCCTTCAAACATGGAACGTCGAGGGGCGGTTGGGTCCGCCGGGATCGCAAAAGGAGAAGGAACGAAAGACGTTATTGTTCAGTGAGGGTGGTCTCTACGATAGCGACGAACTTCACATCAGAGAGGCCATGCTGCAACAACTCGAGTCGAGCATACAGCTCATGCATCAGGACCTCGAAACGTTGCTGCGAGAAGTGCTGCTTCGCCAAGCGCAGGAAGAAGAGAGAGGGGACGTGGCGCTCGGCTTTGAGGGAGATGCGCCAGCGACCGCAGACACCGCCTCCCGGCCTTCTCCGGCCCAAGCATCTGTTGGGCTTCCCGTTTTCTAGGGTTGCCGCCAGCCGCAGTTTCGCCCGCCGCCAGGAGCTGTCAGCGGAAATCCTTTGCCCCAACCCGCCTCTCGCCAACGAGCAAAGAGAAAGCCTGTGTACACTTTTGTAGCCTAACTGGCTGCGTACACTAGGGGTCTCCCTAGTACGCAGGGTAATGGCTCCGAGGTACGTTGTTTCGGTTCAAATCAACCAGTTAAAACGCTTTTCCCGCCGGAGGCACCATGACGAAGCAGCCAAATGACGAGCGAGAGAGAACCGCTTTGGAGGACGCACCGGTCGTCCCGAATGGTGGCACCCGGCGTCGCCAAGACATCGGCGAACAACTCGGCGAGATTCTTAACGTTATGGTCGCCTTCCGCAACGGCGATTTCACTGTGCGGCTGCCGTCGACCTGGACGGGCGTGCTTGGGAAAATGTCCGACACGATGAACGACATTCTCGCCGTCAGTCAAAGAAGGGCGGAGGAAATCGTCCGGATTTCCCGTGTCGTCGGCAAAGAAGGACGGTTGCGGCAACGGTTGTCCGTTCCGGGCGTGTCAGGCGGATGGGCGGATGAGATCGACTCATTGAATACGTTAATCGACGACCTTGCGTCTCCGACGACGGAAGTGACCCGGGCCGTGGGCGCCGTCGGCAAAGGCGATCTCAGTCAGGCCATGGCTCTCGAAAAAGACGGGCGGCCGCTGGAAGGAGAATTTCTTCGCAGCGCCAAGCTGGTCAATAAGATGATCGAGCAGCTGGCGGTCTTTACGTCGGAAGTCACCCGTGTCGCCCGCGAAGTGGGGACCGAAGGCAAATTGGGCGGTCAGGCCCAGGTCAAAGGCGCCAGCGGCGTGTGGAAAGAGCTCACGGACTCCGTCAACCAAATGGCGGGCAACTTGACCGCTCAGGTGCGCAACATCGCGGAAGTCACGATTGCGGTCGCCAACGGCGACCTCTCGAAGAAGATCACGGTCGACGTGCGCGGCGAAATTCTCCAGTTGAAAGAGGCCATCAACACGATGGTGGAGCAGCTGCGGTCGTTCGCCTCGGAAGTCACGCGCGTCGCGCGCGAGGTCGGCACCGAGGGCAAACTGGGCGGTCAGGCGGTCGTGCCCGGCGTCGCCGGCACGTGGAAAGACCTCACCGACAACGTCAACTCCATGGCCTCGAACCTCACGGCGCAGGTGAGAAACATTGTGGAAGTCACCGTCGCCGTCGCCCGCGGCGACTTGTCGCGCAAAATCACCGTGGACGTACGGGGCGAGATCCTCCAGTTGAAAGAAACCATCAACACCATGGTGGAGCAGCTGCGGTCGTTCGCCTCGGAAGTCACGCGCGTCGCGCGCGAAGTCGGTACGGAAGGCAAACTGGGCGTCAACGCGGACGTGCCGGGCGTCGGCGGTACCTGGAAGGACCTCACCGACTCCGTCAACGCCATGGCGAACAATCTTACGGCCCAGGTGCGCAACATCGCCGAAGTCACGACGGCCGTCGCCCGGGGTGACTTGTCGCGCAAGATCACCGTCGACGTGAAAGGCGAGATCCTGGCGCTGAAGAACACGATTAATACCATGGTGGACCAGTTGAACAGTTTCGCGGCGGAAGTGACGCGCGTCGCGCGCGACGTCGGGACCGAAGGCAAGCTGGGCGTGCAGGCCGTCGTGCCGGGCGTCGGCGGTACCTGGAAGGACCTCACCGACTCCGTCAACGCCATGGGCGTCAACCTCACGGCCCAGGTGCGCAACATCGCCGAGGTGGCCACAGCGGTCGCCCGCGGCGACTTGTCGCGAAAAATCACCGTGGACGTGAAAGGCGAGATTCTCGAACTGAAGAACACACTCAACACCATGGTGGACCAGTTGAACGGTTTTGCGGCCGAGGTCACGCGCGTCGCGCGCGAGGTCGGCACCGAAGGCAAGCTCGGCGTGCAGGCGGTCGTGCCGGGCGTCGGCGGAACCTGGAAAGACCTCACCGACAACGTCAACAGCATGGCGAACAATTTGACGGCGCAAGTCCGTAACATCGCGGAAGTCGCCACCTCCGTCGCACGCGGCGACTTGTCGCGAAAAATCACCGTGGACGTGAGCGGCGAGATCTTGCAGCTCAAGGAAACCATCAACGTCATGGTGGAGCAGCTCCGGTCGTTTGCGTCCGAGGTGACGCGCGTCGCCCGCGAAGTGGGGACCGAAGGCAAGCTGGGCGGCCAGGCCCAAGTCAAAGGCGTCAGCGGCGTGTGGAAGGAATTGACCGAGAGCGTCAACGAAATGGCCGGCAATCTCACGGCGCAGGTCCGCAACATCGCGGAAGTCACCGTCGCGGTGGCCAACGGCGACTTATCGAAGAAAATCATCGTCGACGTCCGCGGCGAAATCCTCCAGCTGAAAGAGGCCATCAATACGATGGTGGAACAGCTGCGGTCGTTTGCCTCCGAGGTCACGCGCGTCGCGCGCGAGGTCGGTACGGAAGGCAAACTGGGCGGCCAGGCCCAGGTGCGAGGCGTCAGCGGCGTGTGGAAAGAGCTGACCGATTCGGTCAACCAAATGGCCGGTAACCTCACCGACCAGGTTCGAAACATCGCCGAGGTGACCATCGCCGTCGCGAACGGGGACCTGTCGAAGAAAATCACCGTCGACGTGCGCGGCGAAATTTTGCAGCTCAAAGAAGCGGCCAACACGATGGTCGAGCAGCTGCGGTCGTTTGCGTCGGAGGTCACGCGCGTCGCGCGCGAGGTCGGCACCGAGGGCAAACTGGGCGGTCAGGCGGTCGTGCCCGGCGTTGCCGGCACGTGGAAAGACCTCACCGACAACGTCAACTCGATGGCCTCGAACCTCACGGCCCAGGTGCGGAACATCGCCGAGGTGACCATCGCCGTGGCCAACGGCGACCTCTCGCGCAAGATCACGGTCGACGTCCGCGGCGAAATCCTCCAGCTGAAAGAGGCCATCAATACGATGGTCGAGCAGCTGCGGTCGTTCGCCTCCGAAGTCACCCGGGTCGCCCGCGAGGTCGGCACCGAAGGCCGATTGGGCGTGCAGGCGGTCGTCCCCGGCGTGGCCGGCACCTGGAAGGACTTGACGGACTCCGTGAACGCGATGGGCGCCAACTTGACCGCACAGGTGCGTAATATCGCCGAGGTCACCACGGCTGTGGCCCGCGGCGACCTCTCGCGAAAGATCACGGTCGACGTCAAAGGCGAAATTCTCGAATTGAAGAACACCATTAATACGATGGTGGACCAGCTCAATGCGTTCGCGGCCGAAGTCACCCGGGTCGCGCGCGAAGTCGGAACCGAAGGCAAGCTCGGCGGCCAGGCCGTCGTTCAAGGCGTGGCCGGCACCTGGAAGGACCTGACGGACTCCGTGAACGTCATGGCGACCAACTTGACGGACCAGGTCCGCGGCATCGTGAAGGTCGTCACGTCCGTCGCCAACGGAAACCTGAGGCAGAAGCTGACGGTCGAAGCCAAAGGTGAAGTGGCGGCGCTCGGTGAAACGATCAACAACATGACGGATACGCTTGCGACCTTCGCCGATCAAGTCACGAACGTCGCACGTGAGGTCGGCGTGGAAGGGCGGTTGGGCGGGCAGGCCAACGTGCCCGGCGCCGCCGGTACCTGGAAAGACTTGACCGGAAACGTCAATTTGTTGGCGGCGAATCTGACCACGCAGGTCCGCGCGATTGCGGAGGTGGCGACCGCCGTGACAAAAGGCGACCTGACGCGGTCCATCCAGGTGGAAACGCGCGGCGAGGTGGCCGAGCTCAAGGACAACATCAATACGATGATCGACAACCTGCGCGTGACCACGGAGCGCAACCAGGAGCAGGACTGGTTGAAGACCAACGTCGCGAAATTCACCCGCATGCTGCAGGGGCAACGCGACCTGTTCACCGTCGGCCAGATGCTGCTCTCCGAGTTGGCTCCGCTCGTCGAAGCGCAGCAGGGCACCATGTATCAGATGGACAGCGTAGAGGGGGAACGGCCTTCATTGAAACTTCTGGCCGCCTATGCCAGTTCACGGCAACCGGAGGACCGCGTGGAATCCGGCGAAGGATTGGTCGGGCAATGCGCGCTTGAAAAGCAGCGCATTCTCTTGACCGACGTCCCGCCGTCCTATGCGGGAATTCACTCGAGCCTCGGCCACGCGCTGCCCGCCAACATCGTGGTCTTGCCCGTGCTGTTCGAGGGGCAAACGAAGGCCGTCATTGAGCTGGCCTCGCTGCATCCATTCAGGGTCACGCATCTTGCCTTCCTGGAACAGCTCACCCAGAGCATCGGCGTGGTGCTCAATACGATCGAAGCGACGATGCGCACGGAAAACCTGTTGCAGCAGTCACAACAGCTCACGACGGAGCTGCAGTCCCAGCAGAAGGAGCTGACGCAGACGAACGAAGAGCTCGAGCGCAAAGCCAAACAGCTGGCCGAGCGCAACACCGAAGTCGAGCGCAAGAACAAGGAGGTCGAGCAGGCCCGCCGAGCCCTCGAAGAGAAGGCTGCGGAGCTCGCGCTGACCTCGAAGTACAAATCGGAGTTCCTTGCGAACATGTCGCACGAACTGCGGACGCCGCTAAACAGCATTCTCATCCTCGGCCAGCAGCTCGGCGACAACACCAGCGGCAATCTGTCGCAGAAGCAGGTCGAGTTTGCCAAGAACATCCACAGCGCCGGCTCGGACCTGCTCAACCTGATCAACGACATTCTCGACCTGTCGAAGATCGAGTCCGGCACGGTGACGGTGGAGGCCGAGGAGATGACCTTCGTCTCCCTGAGGGAAAGCGTCGACCGCAACTTCAAGCACATCGCGGAGCAGAAGAATCTGCCGTTCCATCTGGAATTCGAGCCCGGGCTGCCGCGGGCGTTCACGACCGACCCCAAGCGTCTGCAGCAAATTCTTAAAAATCTGCTCTCCAACGCCTTCAAGTTCACCTCGCACGGGCACGTCGCCATGAACGTGCGGATCGCCACCGAAGGCTGGTCGCAGGAGCATCCGGTGCTCAGCCGGGCGCACACCGTCATGGCGCTGTCGATCACCGACACCGGCATCGGCATCGCGCCCGAGAAGCAGAAGCTGATTTTCGAAGCGTTCCAACAGGCGGACGCCGGCACCAGCCGCAAATACGGAGGCACGGGGCTTGGTCTCGCGATCAGCCGTGAGCTCGCGACGCTGCTCGGCGGTGAAATCAAGCTGACCAGCGAACCTCGACAGGGCAGCACATTCACGTTGTATCTCCCTCTCGTGTACACGGGACCCTCGTCCGCCGAGATCCGGCCCACCGGCACGACCGCGGTCCCCGGCCAGACGCCTGCGCTTGCCATCCTGCCGGTGGCCAGCGAAGAAAAGATCGCCGACGACCGGGATTCGGTGAAAGACGGCGATCTCGTCGTGCTGATCGTCGAGGACGATCCGCACTATGCCCGTGTGTTGCTCGGACTGGCCCGCGACAAAGGCTTCAAGGGCATCGTCGCCACGCGGGGCAAGCAGGCGCTGGACCTCGCGCTCGAATACGTTCCGGCCGCGATCACGCTCGACATTTTCCTGCCGGACATGCTCGGATGGACCGTCTTGAACAATCTCAAGCTGAATCCGAAAACGCGGCACATTCCCGTGCAGATCATCTCCCTCGAAGAAGAGCGGCAGCACGGCCTCGCCCACGGGGCGTTCTCGTACATGGTCAAGCCCGTCACGACGGAGGGGTTGGAGTCCTGCTTTGACCGCATCCGGAACTTCATTACGCCGCACTTGAAGCGGCTGCTCGTCGTGGAAGACAACGAGATCGAAAGCCGCAGCATCACGGAGCTGCTCCTCCATGACGACATTGAGATCGTCAACGTCGGGACGGGGGCTTCCGCCCTCGAGGCGTTGCGGACGCAGTCGTTCGACTGCTGCGTGCTCGATCTCCGGCTGCCGGACATGAGCGGGTTCGAGCTGCTCGACCAGGTCAAGGCCGATCCCACGCTCGGGAACGTGCCGATCGTCGTCTTTACCGGCAAAGACTTGAGCGGGGAGGAAGAACGCCGGCTCAAGGCGGTGGCCAAGAGCGTCGTGTTGAAAGACGTGCAGTCGCCCGAACGGCTGTTCGACGAGACGGCGCTGTTCCTGCACCGGGTCGTCGCGGACCTGCCGGAACCCAAGCAGCAGCTGTTGGAGCGCCTACATCAGTCCAACGAGGCGCTGCGCGGCCACAAAGTGCTTGTCGTGGACGACGACGCGAGAAACATCTTTGCGCTTACCACGGTGCTCGAGAATCAGGACATGGAGGTCATCAGCGCGACCAACGGCCGCCATGCGATTGAAATCATCGGCAATACTCCCGAACTCAGCGTCGTGCTGATGGACATCATGATGCCTGAAATGGACGGCTACACGACGATTCGCGAGATCCGGAAGCAGCCGGAGTTCAAGTCCTTGCCGATTCTGGCCTTGACGGCCAAGGCCATGAAGGGCGACCGGGAAAAATGCCTGGAAGCCGGCGCGTCGGATTACGTGGCGAAACCGGTGAATACCGACCAGCTGTTGTCGATGCTGCGGGTGTGGCTGTACCGGTGAGCGAGGCGAAGCTTGAGGCGACCGCGGCGAAGTTGAAAATTCGGAAGAGCCGCCCTTACACTCAATGGGGGGCGGACCGGCCAACGGAGGGCGTTCGCCGGCGCTGTACGGGGTGGGAGCCAGCGCGATGACCATGCTCAACGAGCCGGTGAATATTTTGCTCGTGGACGACGATTCGAGAAACCTCGACGTCCTCGAAAGCATCCTGGCCTGTCCGGAATACCGGCTGTTCCGCGCCCGTACCGCCGATGAAGCCCTGCTGGCGCTGATCGCCGAAGATTTTGCGGTGATCGTGCTGGACGTGCGCATGCCGGACGTGAGCGGCTATGAGCTGGCGCAGTTGATCAAGCAGCGCAAACGGAGTCAGCATATCCCGATCCTCTTTCTCACCGCCTACTACCGAGAAGACGGAGATGTGCTCCAAGGCTACGGAGCGGGCGCCGTCGATTACCTGAGCAAGCCCGTCAACCCCCTCATCTTAAAATCGAAGGTCGCGGTGTTCGTGGACCTGTTCCGGAAAACGCGGGCGCTCGCCACGATGAACCGCGCGATGGAAGTCGAAATCGAAGAACGGCTGAAGCAGCTGAAGGCGTCGTTGCATGAGAAGGACATCCTGCTGAAGGAAGTGCATCACCGTGTCAAAAACAATTTACAGGTCATCTCCAGCTTGATCGATCTGCAGGCGGAGCGCCTGACCGATTCTGCCACGCGGACGCTGTTTCGCGACACCCGCGATCGTGTCCGTTCGATGGCCTTGGTGCACGAAAAGCTCTATCAATCCGCCGACCTGGCCCACACGGAACTCGGCGCGTACATCCGTAACGTCATGAAGGAGTTGTTCCTAGCGCATGGCGAGGTGTCGTCCAAGGTCAATTTGCAGCTCGAGCTTGAGCCGGTGTTCCTTCCCGTCGACATGGCGATTCCCTGCGGGCTGATTTTGAACGAGCTGGCGACCAACAGTTTGAAACACGCGTTCGTGGGCCGGGACCAGGGCACGATCGAAATCCATTTGACCAGCGCGGAGAACCAATCGGTGCGTTTGCTGTTCAGGGACGACGGATGGGGGCTGCCCGCGGGACTCGATCTGCAGGCGGCCGAGTCGCTGGGCTTGCGGCTGATCCGCATGCTCAGCAAGCAGCTGCGGGGTGAAATCCTGATGCCCCCGGGCGAAGGCACCACATTTGAGTTGCGGTTCCAGATTCCCGATACGCGCGTAATGAGTGCATCTCCCGACGCAAAGGCGGTGCTGAATGCCCAAGGCGAACATTCTCATCGTTGAAGACGAAGCGGTGGTCGCCGCCGATCTGGCGGGCAAACTCGAGCGCGCCGGATACCGATCCGTCGGCATTGCGGCCGACGGGGAGGACGCCGTCGAAACCGCGAAGACATTGGCCCCAGATCTTGTGTTGATGGACATCCGGCTGGCCGGCCCGATGGACGGCATCAAGACCGCCGAACGCATTCAGTCGATACGCAACGTTCCGATCGTCTATCTCACCGCCCACTCAGATATGGCCACGCTGCGCCGAGCGGCGGCCACCGAACCTTTTGGGTACATCCTCAAGCCCTTCGAGGAACGGGACGTCACCACCCAGATCGAGATTGCGCTGTTCAAGCATCAGGCCGAGCGGCGTTTGCGTGAAAGCGAAGAGCGGTATCGCAAACTGGTCGAGACGGCGATGGACAGCATCGTCACGTTCGATCACGCGGGCCTGATTCTCTCCTGCAATCCGGCCACGGAAAAAATGTTCGGTTACCGGGTCGACGAGATGGTTGGCCGCAACATCTCGATGTTGATTCCCGCGTGGTTCGGGGAGGGCGGCGATGAAGCTCCGGCCGATGCGGCAGCGCGAATTATGCGCCTCATCGGTCTCTGGCGGGAACTGAACGGGCGGCGGCGGCAGGGCGACGCCTTTCCGGTCGAGATCGCCGTGAGCGAAAGCTTTTCGAACGGAGAAGTCCGGTATACCGGCATTCTGCGGGATGTCTCAGAGCGCAAGCGCACCGAAGCGGAGCTGCGGTGGCGCGCGGGTCTCCTCGCACAAACCCACGACGCCGTGGTGGTCTGGCGAATGGGTGGTGGCATTATCTATTGGAATCACGGTGCGGAGGAACTGTACGGATGGAAAGTGGCCGAGGCGGCAGGCCGGCCGATCCATCAGCTCTTGTCCACGGCGTTGCCGCTGTCCGAGGAGGAGTTCCACCGGCATTTGATGGAACATGGCCGCTGGCAGGGAGAAATTCAGCAGTCCACCAAACAGGGTCAGCCGGTCGTCGTCGAAAGCCGGATGGTGACGATGAGCGAGGAGCATGGAGGCATCCTCGTGCTCGAGACGAACCGGGATGTCACCGAGCGGCAGGCCATACACGAGAGGGTCTGCCGGCTGGCCGAAGAGCTGGAAGACCGGGTAAAGGAACGAACCAAGGAGCTGCTCCAATCTCAAACGCTACTGCGTCAGTTGGCCTCAGAATTGACGATCGCGGAACAGCGGGAGCGGCGGCGCATCGCCACCGATCTGCACGACTATCTCGCCCAGCTGCTGGTGTGTGCTCGGCTCAAGGTGTCGCAGTCACGCTCTCGCATGGAGGATGCCGAAGTCGAAAGCTGGCTGGGCGAGTCCGACGATATTCTCCAACAGGCGCTGACCTATACCCGATCGCTCGTCGCGCAGCTGACGCCGATGGCGCTCCATGAATTCGGGCTCTCGGCGGCGCTCAAGTGGCTGGCCGATCAGATGCGCCAGCAATATCAACTTTCGGTGCAAGTGGAGGTCCAACCCGGGACCACCGTGACGTTGCCTGAAGACCAGTCTGTGCTGATCTTCCAATCCATCAGAGAATTGCTGATCAATGTGGCCAAGCATGCCCGCGTCGATCAGGCGGCGGTCCGGATGGAACAGCGCGACGGACGGCTTGTAATTGCCGTCATGGATGAAGGTCTCGGATCGGATCAAGCCTCTGCGCCGGCCCAAAGCTTGTCTTCGAAATTCGGATTGTTCAGCATTGGCGAACGCATGCGCGCGTTGGGAGGAACCTTCGATTTCAAGTCCATCCCCGGCAAGGGCACGAGCGCAACACTCAGCCTGCCGCTTCCGTCAGCCGGAGGCGAGCCTAGAAGTCATGCAGCCGCGCCGAGAAGCGCCCCCGTCCAGCAGGTGCAGCAGGCCCCGGCTGAAGCCGGGTACGCCGACCTTCATGCGGAGAGATCGGCGTTCGGAAGCGGACACCGGCTCGAACAGAAGGGGGCGGTTGAAGACCAGCCACGGATTCGCGTTCTGCTCGTGGACGATCATGCGCTGGTCAGGAACGGACTCTCCAGCGTCTTGCGCTATCATACGGAACTCCAAGTGGTGGGCGAAGCGGCCGACGGCCACGAGGCTGTTTCGCTGGCTGCCGCCTTGAAACCCGACGTCGTGGTGATGGACGTCAATATGCCGCGGATGGACGGCGTGGAAGCGTCCAAGCGGATCAAGCGGGATTTCCCCTCCACTGTCGTCATCGGCCTGTCCATGCACGACGGAGGAGAGCACGAGAGCGCCATGAGGGAATCAGGCGCCGCCGCCTATTTGACCAAGGACTCCGCAGCCGACCGGTTGATCGAAACCATTCTGCGCTGTCGGGCCGCAAGCCTGACGGGTACCAGCGCGTCGCTGTCCTCGTCATCACTGTCGGAGCGACCGTGAACGAGGACCCTTTTCAAAAATTCGACGGAGAGCAGGTCGTTCCGCTCGAGGTGCAACACTTCGTGCTTGAACGCATCAAATCCATTGCGCAGCTGGAAGCGCTGATCATGATGCGCAATGCACCGGACACCTGGTGGCCTTCCAGTTCCATGGCGGAACGGTTGTACATCAGCGAGCGCGCATGCCGCGCGGAGTTGGAAGCGCTGAAGGAGGAGGGCTTGCTGGCCGCCCATCAGGACGACATCGGCTGGCGGTTTCGCTACGCTCCCGCCGACGGCGAACTGCGCGAACTCATCGACCGGCTGGTGTACTATTACGGCAAGCACCTGGTGGTCATCTCAAATTTGATCCATTCAAAGCCGCGGACGCGCCTGCACGAGTTTTCTGAAGCGTTCTCGCTCAAGAAGAAGGACTCATGATGGTCCCCACGTTCGTCTACGGCCTTGCCATGGCGACCGCTCTGATGTGCGCCTGGATGCTCATGCAGGCCTATCAGAGGACGCACTATCGCCTGTTATTCTGGTGCAGTCTGTTTTTCTCCATCGCTGCCATCAACAACGTCTTTCTCGTCGTCGATAAGCTGGTCTTTGCGGAGGTTGATCTTACGGTATATCGGTATGCGGTGGCGCTGCTCGGCCTTTTAGTGCTGTTGCCAGGCCTGATTCTCGAGCGTGAATGACGCAATGACGCCGTTGACGCATGTCCTTCTGGGCGCCGTGATCATGGGTGACCTGATCGCGAGCCTCTTTTTCGTCCGGTTTTGGAAGATTACAGGCGACCGTTTTTTCCTGTTCTTCGCTGCGTCCTTCATCGCTATCGCCGTGAGCCGTGTGGTCGTCGACGAAGGGATTCCACCTTTCGGATACGAGCCGTACGGCTATATGATCAGGGTGTTGTCGTATCTTTTCATCATCGCCGGCATTTTGTACAAGAACCGAGGAACGCGCGAGAGCCGAGCGATGGCCCGGTCCCCGGTGCCCCAGGAGTAACTTCCGTGAAACAACTTCGCCGAATTCGTGAACTGACCGAGTTGACAATCCTCGCCACGGACGGCGAAATCGGCAACGTTCAAGAAGTCTATTTCGATGACCGTAACTGGGCCGTCCGCTATCTCGTGGTCAAGACCGGCGGATGGTTGTTAAGCCGCGAAGTGTTGTTAGCCCCAGCCGCCGTCGCCGAGATCAACGACGTGCATCGCACCATGAAGGTGTCGCTCACCAAAGAGCAGATCCGGAAGGCGCCGCCGGTCGAGGCCGCCAAGCCGCTGTCGCGCGACTATGAAGAAGCCTACTTCCGTCACTTCCAGTGGGCGCCTTATTGGGAGCCAGGACCGACGGGGTGGGGAGGCGGAGTGCCGTATCCCGAAACGCCGCCCATGCCGATCGACACGACGCTTCCCGCCGATGCGCCGAAGAATCCCCATTTACGCAGCAGTACAGAAGTGACCGGTTATGACATCCATGCCACGAACGGCGCCGTCGGGCATGTCGAAGACCTCGTGGTCGACGACGACAGCTGGACCGTCCGTTACATCGAAGTCGATACGAGAAACTGGCTGCCGGGGAAAAAAGTGCTGCTGCAGACCATGCGCGTCGACCACATTAGTTGGGCCGAGCGGTCCGTGGCGGTTCTACTTGCTCAAGCGGCGATTGAATCCGCGCCGGCCTATGATCCGTCGAAGCTGATCACCCCCGGCTATGAAGTGCAATTGTTCAAGCATTACGGAACGCAAGCCGCATAGCCCACCCAAGCGGACTTCACACCTCTCAGATGTGAAACTTCCTTTTCTTGCTCCGGGCCGGCGGCTCCTTTACGGGCTCGATCTTCGACGGCGGTTCTTTCAGGGGAGGCGGATCAGAACGCCGAGGCTCCTTCACTGGATCTTTGATTCGCCTCGTCACGTCTCGCTCTCATTCACAGTGAACAGTGCACCGGTTCATCCTGAAACCAGGTCAGACATTTCTTGGCCGTGCGAAAACCCTGGGTATTGTACCAATCGCCCCTAGTTTCCTGCCGCGTCCGCGAAACTCGAGTTGTCTGCGGAGTGTCCTTTTCCAGGGACGAAAGAGCTTGCCCTGGACAACTTGTCCAGCATCTGTATGCGGGAGGCGCTATCTATCCCCCTAGAGGGATTCTTCGAGGGGCTTTTTATTGAATGACCGCGGAGTGCGGCGCTGGTCATGCCCTTCGGAATTGTTCTTGCAGACCTTTCATTAATGACAAGAGCGATCGTGCAGTTCGGTCGGTCGCTACCGCATTGGGCCTCTCGCAGGAGAGAATCATGAATGCCATCGCGTTGTTTTTGATGCTCGTGCTCAACGGCAATATGACCTGTGGCGCTCAGCCGCCGGATCAAACCATGCTTGGCGATCAGGCGGTCCAGGTGCAGGTTTATGACTGTTATTGGAGCGAACGAACGAGCGCGTCGCATCAGTTCGTCGTCATATCCCCGGTGTGTCCGAAGTATATCGCCCAGCCGATTCTCCTGAAGGAAGTTCACGCCAACAAAGGGTGGGTCATGAATCGTTTCGGTGAATTCTATCCGGCGACCATCAATATCGAAATGATGGAGGTCTATCGTCCTCCGTGCTGATGCGGAAGACTCTGCTCGCGCCGATGTAACCTTCCCTCGACGGTTTTCGCCTCATTGTGCGCGGAAATGGGCTTAAAACTAGGGGTCTCCCTAGGGGTTTGCGCCAAGAGAAACCCACTATACTTCTTTCGCTTCGACAACAACTTACATCGTTTCGTGGAGCAAGAGATCACCCGGCAGCGTGCCGCGGACGGTCATGTGGCGTTCCCGTGCGCGATAGAAAGAACGAATGAAGGGCGACGGCTCGAGGGCAATCACACGTTTCGTGGTCGCGGGTCAGGGCGTTGCATTGATCGCC
>JBKPSD010000065.1:0-8554 GCA_046734935.1 Nitrospirota bacterium | reverse complement strand
CCAAGGTCAATCCTGCCGACGCGCCGGTTTTGATTCTCGCGCTGACCTCCGACATCGTCAGCCGCGGCCACATGTACGACGTGGCAACGAGCATCCTTCAACAGAAGCTGTCGCAGATCGATGGCGTCGGGCTGGTGCATGTCGGCGGCGGCTCGCTTCCCGCCGTCCGGGTCGATCTGAATCCGACGGCCTTGAACAAATATGGCATCGGGTTGGGCGAGGTACGGCAGGTGCTGAACCGCACGAACGCCAACCGGCCCAAAGGCCAGCTGACCGACGGTACACGCACGTGGGAGATCAGGGTCAACGACCAGCTCCACGACGCCGAGGACTATCTTCCCTTGATTGTGAGCTACCGCGATGGCCGCGCCGTGCGCCTCTCCGACATCGCGACCGTCGAGCATTCGGTGGAAGACGTGCGAACCACGGGACTGGCCAACGGAACACCGGCGGTGCTCATCATCATCTATCGTCAGCCGGCGGCCAACATCATTGAAACCGTCGACCGCGTGCGGGACCTGCTGCCGCAACTCGAAGCCTCGATTCCCGGCAGCATGAGGCTTTCGGTGGTCGTCGACCGCACACCGGTCATCCGTGCCTCGCTGCACGACGTCGAGCGGACGCTCGCCATCTCGGTGCTGCTGGTCATCCTCGTCGTGTTCTTATTCCTTCGGGACATCCGGGCGACGCTGATTCCGTCGGTCGCCGTGCCCGTGTCGCTCATCAGCACCTTCGGCGTCATGTACCTGTGCGGCTACAGCCTGGACAATCTGTCGCTCATGGCGCTGACGATCGCGACCGGATTTGTCGTCGACGACGCGATCGTGGTCCTGGAAAACATCACCCGGTACCGCGAACAGGGAATGCCTCCGCTCGAGGCGGCGCTGCGAGGCGCCCGCGAGATCACGTTTACCGTCCTCTCGATGACCCTCTCGCTCGTCGCCGTGTTCGTGCCGATCCTGTTCATGGGCGGCATGATCGGCCGCCTGTTTCGGGAGTTTGCCGTGACGCTGTCCGTGGCCATCCTGGTATCGCTCGTCGTGTCGCTCACGACGACGCCGATGATGTGCGCCCGAGTGCTGAAGGTCTCGAAGGAAGGATCTCACGGGCGTTGGTACCGGACTAGCGAGCGCTTCTTCGAGCGCATGCGGAATGGCTACGCCGGCAGCCTGACCTGGGTGCTGCGTCATCCACGGAGCATGCTGGCGTTGACGCTCGCCACGATGGCGTTCAGCGTGTATCTATATACCATCGTCCCGAAAGGCTTCTTTCCGCAACAGGACACGGGCCGCATGTTCGGCAACATCCAAGCCGCGCAGGATATCTCCTCTCAGAGCATGCGGCAGAAACTGACGGAAGTCGTGGACATCATCGGGAAGGACCCCGCCGTCGAGACTGTGATCGGTTTTACCGGCGGGAGCAGCGGCGGGACCAATGCCGGCCGGATGTTCATCGCGTTGAAGCCGCTGGAAGAACGGGGTGGCTTGAGCGTCGATCAGATCATTGCACGGCTGCGTCCCAAGCTGGCTCAAGTGCCCGGCGCCCCGACCGTGCTGCAAGCCATCCAGGACCTACGCATCGGAGGCCGGGCCAGCAGCGCGCAGTATCAGTACACACTCCAGAGCGTGGACCTGGCCGAACTGAACGCCTGGGCACCCAAGGTTGAACGCCGGTTGCGCACGCTGCGGGAGATCGCCGACGTGAACAGCGACCAACAGGACAAGGGCCAACAGTCGCTCGTGGTCTTCGACCGCCTGACGGCCTCACGACTCGGGGTCAGTCCGCAGCTCATCGACGACACGCTGTACGACGCCTTCGGCCAACGACAGGTGGCGATTCTCTATACGCCGCTCAATCAGTACCACGTGGTCATGGAAGTGGCCCCGCAGTACTGGCAGGATCCCGCGACGCTGCACGACATCTATGTGCGGTCGAGCACGGGCTCCCAGGTACCGCTCAGCGCCGTAGCGCGCTTTGAACCGACCAATACGCTGTTGCTCGTCAATCATCACGGCCAGTTTCCCGGTGTCACCCTGTCCTTCAATCTCACCGCGGGCGTGTCTCTGGGGGAAGCGCTGACGGCGATCGAAGCAGCGATGCGTGATATCGGACTGCCGGATGGCGTGCGCGGCAGCTTCCAGGGAGCGGCGAGGGCCTTTCAGGCGTCACTTGGCAATCAACCAATCCTCATCCTCGCGGCGCTGGTGACGGTGTATATCGTTCTCGGCATCCTCTATGAAAGCTACATCCATCCGCTCACCATCCTATCCACTCTGCCGTCGGCGGGAGTCGGCGCCCTGCTGGCGCTCCTGCTCTTTAAAAGCGAGCTGAGCATGATCGCAGTGATCGGCATCATTCTCCTCATCGGCATCGTCAAGAAAAACGCGATCATGATGATCGACTTTGCTCTGGACGCGGAGCGGCACGCGGCCAAGCGGCCGGAGGAGGCGATTTACGAAGCGTGCTTGCTACGGTTCCGGCCGATCATGATGACGACGCTGGCGGCCCTGTTCGGGGCGCTGCCGCTTGCGCTTGGTACCGGCGTGGGCTCGGAATTACGGAAGCCGCTCGGCATCGCCATCGTGGGCGGTCTCCTGGTGAGTCAGCTCTTGACCCTGTACACCACGCCCGTGGTCTATCTCTATCTGGATCGCATGCGCCTCCGCTTCCTGCGGCGACGGCCGCAGCAGGTCGAAGCCACCCCCCTTCCTCAATGACCCCTGCGCCCCCCGCCGGCCTGCGCTTCATTCGCTATTGACAGCCGTTCCGGCTCTCCGTAGGCTTCCGGCAGTCCACATACATGATGACATCGCCTGGTCTGACGGTCCGACGGCTCTCCACCGCCCTGCTGGTGATGACGGTGCTCACCGGCTGTCCGCGCGTGTTGTATCTGGATTATCACCCTTCGACGTCGATCAAAGGCAGCGGACCCGTCCGCGTCGATGCCTTCTCGTATGCTGGACATCCGACCGGACTGATGCAACAAAAGGAAGTGGAATCGGGCGATCAGGATCCGGAGGTCTTGTATCTCTCGCAGGATATCGGCGAATTTTTCGCCGAAGCCCTCAGACTGGAATTGACACGGGCAGGGTACGAACCCCGCGCCGATGCCTCGAGAAGGGTGTCAGGGACGATCGAGCAGTTCTATCTCGACTACGTCGGCCGGACGGATCAACGGGTCAAAATCGAGACCACGTTCCACGTCGAGCGCGAAGGCACACCGCCCTTTACGACCACCTGCCGGTCCGAGCAGCAGCAGGCCAAGGACTGGATGAAAAGCGGGTCCTTGATCGAGTCCGGCATCCGGGTATGCATTGATGCATTCGTGAAAGACGCGCAGGCGGCGGGCGCCCTGTAATTCGAAGAGGAGACCATGCCGGGATTTGAATTCATCGGAGACGAAGAGCGCCGAGAACTTCAACAGGTAATCGATTCGGGCGTCCTGATGCGCTACGGATTCGACGCGGCAAGGAACGGACAATGGAAATGCCGCGAGCTCGAACAGCAATTAGCCGGGCGATTCGGGGTCCGTCACGCCCATGTCTGCTCTAGCGGCACAGCCGCGCTCGCCACGGCGCTGTCGGCCTGTGGGGTCGGAGCAGGCGACGACGTCATCGTTCCCCCGTTTACTTTCGTGGCGGATCTGGAAACGGTTCTCCTCGCTGGCGCAGTGCCCGTCTTCGCCGAAATCGACCAGACCCTCTGCCTCGATCCGCGCTCGGTGGAACAGGCGATCACGTCGAAAACGAAAGCCGTCCTGGCCGTTCACATGTGCGGCGCAATGGCCCAAATCGACGCGCTCGCGGAGATCTGCCGCCGGCATCAGCTCACCCTCATCGAGGATGCGGCGCAGGCGGCGGGAGCCACGTTTCAAGGCCGAATGGTGGGAACATTTGGGAAGGCCGGCTGCTTGTCGTTCGATTACGTCAAGACGATTACATGCGGCGAAGGGGGCGCCGTCGTAACCGACGATGACGAGATCTACCGCCTGGCGCAGGCGTATACCGACCATGGCCATGATCACCTGGGCGCTGACCGCGGCGCGGACCAGCATCCGCACATCGGTGTCAATTTCAGGCTAAGCGAGCTGCATGCTGCGGTCGGCGTGGCCCAGCTCGCGCGGCTGGACCGGATCCTCGAGACCCAGCGCCGTCATAAGGCGGTGCTCAAAGAGGGATTGGCAGGGGTCCGCCGTCTCGAGTTCCGTGCCGTGCCTGATCCGGCCGGCGATTCGGCCACGTTTCTCAGTTTCCTGCTGCCGACCGAGGATGAGGCGCGCCACGCCACCAAGGCACTCGGCGCGGCAGGCGTCGACGGCTGCTTCTACTGGTACGACAACAATTGGCATTATCACCGGAAATGGGATCACATCAAAACCTTCGCTTCGCCGGGCCGGCTGGCCATCGACCGCTTCGGCTACGGTAGCGATCTCACGAAGATCGCGTTGCCGCAATCCGATGCCGTGATGAGCCGGACCATTTCCATGTTGATTAAACTGCGGTGGACGGAGCAACAGGTAAGTGATAGACTCGCCCGAATGAAGTCCGCCTTGGCTTGATCCCTTCTCACGGTCCAGATTCGAGTTCGAGTAGACCCCATGAACGTCGCCATCATCGTCCCGGCCCGCATCGGTTCGACGCGCTTTCCCAAGAAGCTGCTCCATAAGATCAAGGACAAGCCCGTCATCGTCTGGACGGCCGACCGGATCAAGAAGGAGGCGCCCGAGTTCCCGCTGTATTTTGCCGTCGATCACCAGTCCCTGGCCGACGTGCTGCGCGGTGGCGGCTACAACGTGATCATGACCGATCCGGCTCATACCTGCGGCACCGATCGGATCGCCGAAGCCAACCGGCAGATCAAGGCCAGGCACGTGATTAACGTCCAGGCGGACGAACCACTGGTGACGGGGGCGCAGATCCGCCAGTTGGTCGAACTGATACAGCAGGACACCGAGATGGCCACGTTGGGCACGCCCGTGCGGTACGACAAGGACTATCGCAATCCCAATCACGTCAAACTGGTATGCGACGGACAAGGGTATGCCGTGTATTTCTCGCGGGCACCCATCCCCTATTTACGCGACACGCACGGCGCTTTTGAAGCGGAGTTGGCCGCCGAAATCCCGGTGCTCATCCATCTCGGGCTTTACGGCTATACCGCGGCATTCCTCGAGCGGTTCTGCTCGCTTCCGCCCGGCAAACTCGAACAAGTCGAGAAGCTGGAGATGCTGCGGGCCATCGAACGGGGGCACCGGATCAAAGTGGGGGTGACGAAAGAGGCGCTGATCGAGATCGACACCCTCGAGCAAGCCGTCGAATTCGAACAGGTCGTGAGGGAACGGTTCCCCTTTCATTGACGGTCAACTCATCAACGGTTAAGGCACGACGATGTATCGAAATTTACGGCTGGTCCCGCAGCTCATCTACGGACGGCGCAGCATCAACCAGTTGGGCGATATTCTCACGAAGCAGCGGACCGATGCCGGCTCCCCTGTGGTCTTCCTGATCGACGCCGTCCACGAGAAACGGCCGTTTCTCCAGAAACTGCCGCTGCGCGCGAACGACCTCGTGATCCTGGTCGATGTCGGGACGGAGCCCAAGACGCAATATGTGGACGAGCTTACGGAACGGGTCAAGGCGTTTTCAAACCGCCAACCGGACGCCATCGTGGGCATCGGCGGCGGCAGTGCAATGGACCTGGCCAAAGCCGTCTCGATTATGCTGACGAATCCCGGATCTGCAGCGGATTACCAGGGATGGGACCTCGTCAAGTATCCGGCCATCTACCACGTCGGCATTCCTACGCTCGCGGGCAGCGGAGCAGAAGTCTCCCGCACGGCCGTCCTCACGGGGCCCGTCAAGAAACTGGGCATCAATTCGGATTTCACCCCGTTCGATCAAATCGTCATGGATCCGGATCTCATTGCGAGCGTGCCGCCGAACCAGCGGTTTTTCACGGCGATGGACTGCTACATCCATTCGTGCGAATCGTTGCAGGGCACGTTCATCAACGAGTTCAGCCGTGCGTTCGCCGAAAGCGCGCGGGACATCTGCCGCGACGTCTTCCTGAACAATCTGGACGGCACCGTCGCGGATGAACGGCTGATGGTCGCCTCCTATTTCGGCGGATTGAGCATCGCCTATTCTCAAGTCGGCGTGTGCCATGCCTTATCCTATGGCCTCTCCTATGTGCTCGGCGTGCGGCATGGGGTAGGCAATTGCATCGTATTCAATCAACTGGATGAGTACTACGCAAAGGACGTCAGGGAATTTCAGCAGATGGTCCAGAAGAACCGCATCGACCTTCCCATCGCGGTGACCCGGGGCATCGACGAAGCCGGCATGTCCAAAATGATTGATACGGCGCTCGGGCTTGAACCGTTGTGGAAGAACGCCCTGGGAGAGAATTGGAAGCAGCTCATCACCCGCGACAAGATCCGCTCGCTCTACGAAAAGATGTAGACGACCCGACGCCTGCCGCCCTGACGCCACGGCCTTCGCGCCTCAGGGAGCCAAATCAGCGGTGAACATCCTCATCGTCAAAACGAGCGCGATCGGAGACGTCATCCATACGCTGCCGTCGCTCTGGTCATTGCGCACGCGGTTTCCGGAGGCACACATCGCCTGGCTCGTCGAAGAAACGGCAGCCGAGTTGGTGATCGGGCATCCGGCCGTCAACCGGGTGCTGGTCGCTCGGCGAAAGAGGTGGCTGCAGGATCTCCGTCGCGGCCGCCTGCTTCGCGCCCTCTCGGGATTTGTCGACTTCATTCGGCAGTTGAGGGACACGCGTTACGACCTCGTCATCGATTTTCAAGGCCTCCTCAAGAGTGCAATCTGGGTCGTTCTCGCCCGAGGCCCCCGCAAGGCGGGATTCGGCCGGGGAATGGAGCATGCGGAACACAGTTACCTCGCACTCAACGAGCGGATTCCCGCCGTTGACATGAATCAGCACGCGATCGACCGCAGCCTGCTCCTTTTGAAAGGACTCGGCATACCTTCCGCCGGTATCCGTTATACGCTGCCCATTTCAGCCGAGCAGCAATCTCAGGCCACGGCGCTGCTGCGTGCATGCGAGGTCCTGGAGGCGGACCGACTGGCGGCGATTAATCCCATGGCCCGCTGGCCCACGAAGCTGTGGGAGCCTCAATATTTTGCTGCGCTTGCCGAGCGGCTTGAACGCGAAGGGATCCGTGTCGTGTTCACAGGAGGGGAATCGGATAAACCGGCGATCGACGAGATCGCCCGCTTCATGACACGACCGCTTCGGCGCCTCGACGGCAAGACCAGTTTGATCACGTTGGCCGCGCTGTATCGGCGGGCGCAGGTCGTCGTCACGACAGATAGCGGCCCGATGCACCTGGCAGCGGCAGTCGGCACGTCCGTGGTCGCCCTTTTCGGGCCAACAGCGCCATGGCGAACGGGTCCTTATGGATCGAATCACGTCGTTCTCAGGGCCGATCTCTCTTGTAGTCCTTGTTTCAAAAAACAATGCCTGACCACCGTCTATGAGGAACGCGCTTGCATGAAGCGCTTGACCGTCGATACCGTCGCCCAAGCGGTGCTGGCAAAGATCGCGGCGGCACCGCTCACGGCGGCAACGTGACCGGCACATCGGAACGCTGGCATCAGAGAATGCTTCTCGGAGTGTATCGTGCGGCGTTCACGCTCGCCGTCGCGCTCTTCGTGATCATTGTTCCCCTGTGGCTGTTTAGCAGTAAACGCCGCGCCACGCTGCTCAAGCGCTTGGGGTGGCAATCGTTTCCCCGTCATCCCAACCCGCGATTGGAAAAGCCGCAACAGAAACCGGTCTGGATCCATGCCCTTTCGATTGGAGAGCTGCTGTCGGCCGGCGGTCTCATTCAGCGGTTGCACGGCGAGCTTGGGAACAGGCCTCTCTATCTCTCGGTCTCTACGGCGTCGGCGTTCGCCATGGCGCAGGATCGCTTCGCTCGTTCGTGCGACGGTACGTTTTATTTTCCCTACGACGTGGCGTTCGCCGTCAACCGATGCCTCGATGCTGTCGATCCCGCCCTGATCGTGCTCATTGAAACCGATATCTGGCCGGGCTTTCTTGCCGAGGTCCGCCGACGGCATATCCCCTGCTGCCTCGTCAACGGACGCCTCTCTCCGGAATCGTTCCGCACCTATTCGCGTCTCCGCCTGCTCTTCGAACCGGCATTCAATTCCTTCCGGTGGATCTTTCCACAATCGCCCGGCGAAGCCCAGCGCTTCTTGGCCATCGGGGTCGCGCCGGAACGGGTGCGCCATACCGGCAATCTCAAATTCGATGTCGCGGCGGCACTACCGGCAGACGATCAGGTGGCCGCCCTTCGAAAGGAGTTCTATATCCCGGCTGGCGCGCCCATGTTGATCGCGGGCAGCACCCATCGCGGCGAAGAGGAAATCATCCGGTCGTGCTTTCTCCGCCTCAGGCGCCAGTTTTCCACACTGGGATTAATCATAGTGCCGCGGCGTCCTGAGCGAGGAACGGAGGTATTGGAGCTTTTCCGGGGACGCGAGGTGGAAGCGGCCCTCGCCTCGCAGGTGAACGGATC
>JBKPSD010000064.1:0-6591 GCA_046734935.1 Nitrospirota bacterium | reverse complement strand
CCAAATCAGCATCCTGATGAAGATGTCCAAGCTGCACGGCCGCACGAATACGGCGTTGGACAGCCCGGTCGAGAGCGCGCTCACCGTGATCAAGACCCTTGCCCACGACGAACCGATTTGCGTCAGGCTGCAGAATGACTTTCTCTTCCTGGGTCAGCGACATCTCAAAGTGACGGCCGCGCAGATGCCGGTCTTTTCCACCGTCATCGACACGTTCAATCAGTGGTCCATCGGGGGCGTGTCGTTCTCCAAGGACGTGGAGTCGCGGGATTTCCGCGAATTGATCTTTCAGTTGCTCGCCTTCGACGCGGCCAACAGCTCGATTTCGACGCTGCGCGCAGCTTTGGACCGGCAGGGCGTCAAAGGCATCGACTTCGAAGAGCGGCGCGTATTGCGCGGGAAAGCATCGGCCAAAAGCCGCTATGCCACTGCTGCGTCAGCCGTCGGCACCCTGGTCCAGGACAGCCGAGAAAAAGGCACCATCGGCTTCAAGCAGGCCAAGCGTGCGATCCAAAGCATCGTCGATCTCATGATGAACGACGAGGCGTCCCTGCTCGGCCTTACGACGCTTCGCTGTCACGATCAATACACGCACAACCACTCGGTTAACGTCGCGTTGCTGTCCATGGCGCTCGGCAACCGGGCGGGCTACCCCAAAGTCGAGCTGGCGGATCTCGGGCTTGCGGCCCTGTTTCACGATCTCGGCAAGGCGACAATTCCCATGGAAGTGCTGAACAAGCCCGGCGAGTTCACGGAAGAAGAATGGGCCATGATGCGCAATCATCCGACGGAAGGCGCGCTCAGCCTGACCAAGATGCGCGGCATCACCAACCTGCCCGGCCGGATGGCGTCGGCGTCGTTCGAACACCACATGAACCTCGACTTTTCCGGCTATCCGAAGCTGAACGTCTCGTGGAAAATCTCCATGACGGGGCGTATCCTGATGATCGCCGACTGCTATGACGCCATGACCTCTTCACGGGTGTACCGGCGGGAACCCATGTCCCCGTCGAAAGTTCTGGGATTCATGTTCGGTAAAGCCGGAAAGTCGTTCGACGCCACGCTGATGAAACTGTTCATGACCTGTGTCGGCATCATTCCCATCGGCAGCCTCGTCCTGCTGGACAGCAACGAGTTGGCCGTGGTCTTGAAGCCGGCATCGGATCCGGCCGAGGCGGAATACCCCTACGTGAAGGTCATCACCGATCCTCAAGGTGAAGCCATCGACAACGGTCGGGAAATCGATCTTCGTGAAAAGGACGACAACGGAGGATACCGCAACTACATCGTTCGGCTCATCGACAACACCGAGCACAAATTCGATACGAGCCGCTACTTCGTCTGAGGCCCTGATCCGATCCGGCAACGGCGCAAGTGCCCTCCGCTCCCTTGACAGTGCTACCAACCGCCGCTATTCTCTGCCATTCTGAAGAGTGCGGCTTCTCATCATCCATTAAGGAGCGGATCATATGCCTATGGCGAAGACCCGTTGGGGTCGAATTGCGGCGGTATTGGCGGTCACCGGCGCCTGGTTTGTCATCTCGACGACCGGCGCTCAGCCTGCAGATGCCTTCAAGATGGGGGTCGTCGATCCCCAGGTCGTTCTCGAAAAATCAAAAGCCGGCAAAAAGGCGCTGGACGGCCTCAAGGAATACGTCTCGACCAGACAAAAACTGCTCTCAAGAGACGAGGAAGAGCTGCGGAACACCGAAAAGACCCTGAAGGAATCCGCCTCGAAGCTCAGCGAGGGCGAAAAGAAGGAGAAAGAAGCGCAGTTTCGTACCAAGATTCAGGACTACCAAAAGCGCGCGCAGGAGTTCAATCAGGAGCTACAAGGCAAGCAGAAGGAACTCGTGGACGACTACATGAAACGCATTGCCTCCGCGACGCAGACCGTTGCAGAAAAGGGAGGCTTCTCCATCGTCGTCGATAAAGGCAGCGAGCAGACCATCAAAATCGTGATCTACAGCAAGGATACGATCGACTTGACGGATCAAGTGATCAAGGAGTTCGACCGGGTCAACAACAAGTAGCGCCATTTCCTTCCGACGGAATCTCGCCGGCGGGATTCCGTCAGGTTTCCATCGGATAGCCCGCCTCTCTCCAGGCTTTGATGCCTCCATCCATCGAAGTCACATTGGTATAGCCCATCTGCTGCAAGGCGTCGGCCGCGAGCGCCGACCGGAAGCCGCCTCCACAATACAGGAGGATCGGCGCCTGCTTGTCCGGCACCACCGTCTCGATGTCGCGCTCGATGATGCCCTTGCCGACATGGCGAGCGCCCTTCGCATGGTCCTTCGCGAACTCATGGTCTTCCCGCACGTCCAAAAAATGGGCAACTTCGCCACGGTCCAGCCTTTGTTTGGCGTCGCTGATCGAACATTCTTTGACCCGCGCTCGCGCGGCGTCCACCAACTTGAGAAACCCCTGATTATGCTTCATCGACCTTCTCCTCTTGGTCAAAACAGCCGTGCCTGCTCGCGCCCCGGACGCCGGAAGGTATTGTGGGCCGGTTCCTCGTCAGAATCCGGGAAGCCGGCCTTTCGCTTCGCGACATCAAACAGCCGCTCGATCATCGCCCAATACGGCCCTTCTCCATGATGCCGCGAAAAAAAGGCGCCGTCTGTCATGGCCCCGCGGCGGACCTCCTGGATCCGATGGGTCATTTTTCCGAACCGATCAGGAAAGGCCTGGGACATGCGTTCGGCAAAGACGGCTTCGACCGATTTGGCCAGCCGCAGTAGCGTCGACATCGCTTCGCGGGCTCCTGCCCGCCGCGCGCGATGCAGCAAGTCGGGTATGTCCTCATCATTCAATCCCGGAATAATGGGCGAGATCGAAATGCCGGTCGGAATGCCCGCTTCCGACAGCCTGGTCATGGCGTCAAATCGCTTGCCGCTGGTCGGGGCCTGAGGCTCGACCAACCGCGCCACCTCATCGTCGGCGAACGGAATGCTGAAGTAGACACGGATCCAGGCCTCGTCATGCAGCCGTTTCAGGACGTCGAGATCGCGCTGCACGAGGACGCCTTTGGTGATGATCGCGACCGGATTGCGGTATTCGGCGCAGACCTCGAGGCAGGCGCGCGTGAGTTCCAAGGACGCTTCCATCGGCTGGTAGCAATCGGTGTTGCCCGAAAAGACGATCAACTCACCCTTCCAGGACGGCTTTTCGAAAGCTTGGCGTAAGAGGACAGGCGCTTGACGCTTGACGACGATTTTCGATTCAAAGTCGGTTCCCGCACCGAAGCCCCAGTATTCGTGGGTGGGCCTGGCGTAGCAATACGCGCAGGCGTGAAAGCAGCCCCGATACGGATTCACGCTCCACCGGAACGACAGGTCTGGGCTGTCGTTTCTGCTCAGGATTTCACGGCTGGCATCTTCGTACATTTCGAGGCGAGCAGCCGGCGCAGGCTCAAGCAGATCGCGATGCCGGGATTCAAATGGGTTCGGCGGATTTGAAACGGAGCGCATGGCGTCATCGTCTCTCCTCTCCCCCGACGCTGTCAACCCGCTCCTGGCCTTCCGTTCATTGACTCCATCAAACCTCGATGTTAGATTCCAGCGCTCATCGGAAACCTGCGTGCATGTTCGATTTACGGCATCTCCGCGACAATCTTGATGTCATTCGGGACCGGCTCGGTGCGCGCGGACGCGATGTGCAATGGGATGCACTGCGCAAATTACTGGATGAGCGGCGCGGGTTGACCATGCAGGCAGAAGAGTTGCGGGCGGAGTTGAACAAGGGGTCCGAAGAGGTCGCCCGGCTCAAACGGCAAAAAGAGCCGGCCGATGAGGCCGTCGCGGCCATGAAGCGAGTCGGCGAACGGATTGCCGAGTGCGACGCCTCCCTTCGGACGATTGAAGACAACCTTGCGAGCATCGCGCTGCGCATTCCCAACCTTCCTCACTCCTCGGTCCCCATTGGCGAGACGGCGGATCAAAACCTCCAGGTCCGTCGCTGGGGGCAGCCGCCTGCATTGACCGCCGCGCCAAAGAGCCACTGGGATCTGGGAGAAGCGCTCGGGATCTTGGACTTCGACCGCGCGGCGAAAATGGCCGGCGCCCGCTTTGTCGTAATGACCGGCGCGGGAGCCAGACTCGAGCGGGCCCTGATCAACTTCATGCTCGACGTGCATACGTCCGAACACGGGTACAAGGAAGTTTTGCCGCCCGTCATGGTCAATCGCGCGGCCATGACCGGCACCGGGCAGCTGCCAAAGTTCGAAGAGGACCTGTTTCGGCTCCGAGACGAAGATTACTTTCTCATTCCCACGGCGGAAGTTCCGGTCACTAACCTGCATCGGGAGGAAATCCTCAGCGAGTCGGCGCTGCCGATCCGCTATACGGCCTATACGCCCTGTTTTCGCAGGGAAGCCGGATCCTACGGGAAGGACACGAGAGGATTGATCCGTCTTCATCAGTTCAACAAGGTCGAGTTGGTAGCATTCACGCCACCATCGCAGTCGTATGACGAACTCGAACGGCTCACCGGTCATGCGGAGGCCGTGCTTCAACGACTCGGCCTGCATCACCGGGTGGTCATGCTCTGCACGGGCGACATGGGATTCGCCGCTGCGAAAACGTACGACCTCGAGGTGTGGCTGCCGTCCCAAAACCAGTTTCGGGAGATTTCGTCCTGCAGCAACTTCGAAGCGTTTCAAGCCAGGCGGGCGGGCATTCGTTACAAGGGTGCCGGCGGAAAGAAGGACTCAAAAACGGATTTCGTCCACACTCTCAACGGTTCGGGGCTGGCCGTCGGACGGACGCTCGTCGCCATCCTGGAAAACTATCAGCAGCCGGACGGCTCGGTGGTCATTCCCCCGCCGCTACGGCAGTATATGGGCGGACTTGAACGAATCACGAAAGAGTAAAAACGGGTGGTGTTTATCCGCGGGTGACAGGTTACGATACGACGATAAAGAACCCGCGGGTCAACCAAAGGTTGGTTTGGAGGGGTGACGGAGCGGCCGAACGTGCCGGTCTTGAAAACCGGAGACCTCGTAAGGGGTCCGCGAGTTCAAATCTCGCCCCCTCCGCCAATTTCAATAAGGTTACACTGTATCGGATGTATAGATTAGCTTTACTACTCCATCCTTCGAGACCTTCCAGCTAGGCACAAACACATTCTTGGCCTCCAACTGGCCAACAAGTATGTTGGCAAAAGCTGCTTGAGAATTAAATGCTTTGGTAGCCGCTTTCACCCCTCTAGCATCTCAGGCTTAGCGGCGGAATGGTGAACCAATGCAAGGTTATGTATGGCATCTTTCCAGCTTCATCTCCTCCGGAAAGAAGTAGGAAGGATTGGCGCCGCTTACGTCGAGCGCAATAAAAGCGTTACCGCTCTGAATTATTATGTCCGAAATCTGATCATTGAGTGACGTGTCGACGTGCATCTCCAGAAGGACTTGATCTGGTCGTCTGATGGTCGGTAATAACCTGGACATATGTCTTTCATGGGCGCACTCGTGGGCCGTGCATTGTGTCTTTCTTCATGCCTCACTTCAAGCATTACCCCCATCTTGCATTCCTCTCTATCATCATCGGCAAGAGGAGCGTAAGATTTGTGGATGTTCACAGTTCGCACAAAAGAGGCGCAAGCCGAGGCGATCGCTCGTGCGCTTGACGACATTATTATCTTTCCAGGAATTGGGTTTCGCATAGGTGTTGACCCTGTCCTCGGGATTATTCCCGTTATCGGCGATGCGCTCGCAACCCTGTTGGGTGGGGCTATTCTTGTGTTAGCGCGGCAACTCGATGTGCCCTGGAGCACCGTGGCTAGGATGGCGTTCAACCAATGGAAAAATGGACTATTAGGCGCCGTTCCGTTGATCGGCGATGCGTATTCATTTTATTTTAGAAGCAATGTTGTCAATACGGCTTTACTACTCCGCACCATCAAAGGCGGGAACGAGGGTCATTGCCCTCTGACGACCCGCACATTGACGCTTTATGACGTTGCTGGCCTCGTGATGCTCATGGTTCCCGTCCTTGTCCTCATCACTGTACTCAGCGCTTGGTTCTGGAACCACAACATCTCCTTTGTCTCATTCTTCTTTCCAAGACCTTACCTTAGCGAGGATCATTCCTACTGAGTCCTCGCCCCGCCGTAAATCTCGTGTCAAGAACTTGTGGGTTAGAAACCCGTTCGCGGCGCGTGGCGGGCGGGCTCCGTATGCCGCTTTACCTTACTGGGCTGCTAAGAACATCTCACGCTATAGTCTCGGGTACTGGAGTGTTTTCAAATCTCGGCCCCCTCCGCCAAACTTTCCCCTGTAATTTGGCCTTTCCCAAAGGCCTTCAGACCCAGACATCTGGCCTGCGGTTATCTTGCCGCTAGACATAGGTTAGAGGGTCACCCTCCCCGAACTCGGTTAAGCACTAGCGTCAGATGGTCCCCATTGCGGCAAGTGACACACGTATTTTTGGGGAACGTTTTGCTCCACGGCCTCTGCATAATTTCCTCCCACTCCGATCTCCCCAGCAGAATCGCTTGAATTTTCTATCTATAAGACGCCTCTTTGCCTGGCTTTAGTTTTGCTTCCTTACATGGCAAAACATAACGAATGACGTACATAGGCACGCCTATGAC
>JBKPSD010000063.1:0-8965 GCA_046734935.1 Nitrospirota bacterium | reverse complement strand
TAGTTTTGCTCGACCGCCTCAGGGATCATGGCCTGGGGATCCCAGGATGGATGCAGTTCTTGCTCGGTCAGCGCCGCCGGCTCAGAATCGGTCCCACCGGACTCTTCCTGCTCCATCGGAAGCAGGGCCTGGTCGGATTCGCCTAATTCTTTGAATTCCCGCAGAGGGGGCAACTGGGTAATGTCCTGCAAGCCAAAGTGTTCGAGAAAGAATTTGGTGGTTCCGTACATGATGGGCCGGCCCGGCACCTCTTTGCGCCCGACAATGCGGACGAGCTTCCGCTCGAGCAGCGTGCGCAACACGCCTGACGTTTCGACGCCGCGGATTTCTTCGATCTCGGCCCTGACCAACGGCTGCTTATACGCGATGATCGCCAGAGACTCGAGGGCTGACCGCGACAACTTCTGCGCCGCCTTGGCCTTGTCCAGGCGCTTCAACCACGCGGCGTACTCGGCCTTGGTGACCAAGCGATAGCCGCCCGCCAGCTTGACCAGTTGAATGCCCCGGCTTTCTTGAGAGAGATCCTGTTCCAGCCGCTTGAGCCCCTCTTCGACTTCAGCCTTGGACACGTTGCCCACCGCGCTCGCGAGGCGAGCCAAAGGCACCGGCTCCGATGAGACGAAGAGAAGCGCCTCGAGGACGGCCGCCAGCTCACACCCGTCAAGGCCGTCGTTGGGCGCGTCACCCGATGCGACGACGACCTCGGTGTCCGACGGCTGGCCCGCCTCTGCACCGGAAATTTCGTCCATGACTCCGCTGCCTGCGTCACGCAGGTCGTCTGCGCTCATGCTTACCTCCATTCCGAATCATCAAGTTCCGCCGGGTCCGGCACCAACGAGAAGGTGCGCGACACGAGAATCGGTCCGAAATTTTCCGCTTGATAGACACGCACCGTGCGGAGGCGAATGAGCTCGAGGAGCGCCAAAAACGTCACGATGATCACCAACCGGTGGCAAGACACCTCGAACAAGCCTTCGAAGCCGACGGATTCCTGTCCTTCCAGTGCTTCCAGAATGGCATTCATCCGGTCGCGGACGGTCAGGTTATCGGGGATGATCTCCAGCAGCTTCTTGCCCGGATTGCGATCCAATATTCCTTGGAGCGCGTCGACCAGGTCGAACAATCCAATGTTCTCCAGTATCGTCTCATCCGAATCGATGGCGGCCTCGTGCGCTGCCGCCGGCCGGCTGTAAATCTCCCGCCACATCCGCTCCTGAGTGTCCAGCTGCCGCGCCGCCTCCTTGAAAGCCTTGTACTCGAGCAGTCGTCGGACGAGTTCTTCTCGCGGGTCGGGCCCGTCGTCTTCGTCTTCAGCGGTTTCGTCCACGGGGAGCAGCATCTTGGATTTGATCTGCAACAGTGTTGCCGCCATGACCAGGAATTCGCCTGCGACGTTCAGATTGAGGTCCTTCATCGCCTCGATGTAGCTCAAGTACTGTTGAGCGATCATCGCGATGGGAATGTCATAGATGTTGATTTCGTTCTTCTTGATCAGATGGAGGAGAAGGTCGAGAGGCCCCTCGAAATTCTCGATACGGACCTGGTATGGGAGCTCGGTCTGTTCCGTCCCGTCGAGTTGGTTATCCACAAGCCGCTTTATACCAGCTTTGGGGAGGCTGAGCAAGACCCGATCTATTAGTTGTGGTCCGAACGGTCACCTGGATCGAACCAGATAGGCGATCAGAACGGCGCTGAAGACGAGCAAGGAAAGGGTAATGGCATATTGGATTTGTGGGTTCTCGATGCCGAGATTGGGGGACTGACTCGAACGCTTCGCCCTCGCAAATTGCGGTCCTTTTTCGAAAAACACCTTGGAAAAATCTTCCCGGCCGTTGAATTGCGCGTCGTCAAAGTCCGCGGTCGCACGAAACGTCGCGCGGCGGAAAAACGCATCTCCGTCGAACCGTGTGAAGGTAAAAAATACATCCCCGTCGAAAAGCGCTTCCGAGAAATCGGCCAACTGTGAAAATTCGCTGCCCGAGAACCCTGTTCCCGACTTGAAGTACGTTTGCGCAAAATTCGCCTCTCGATCGAAACGCCCTTCCAAAAACTCCGCCAGTCCTGTGAAGCCAGACTGCTGAAACGTCACCGGTCCATGAAACCGGGAGCGGTGAAAGCGTGTATGACGACCGAACGCCGTCTTCTCGGCCGACACCTCGCGCAGGAATCGGGCTTGCACAAAATACGCTTCAGCCAGGAACACTGCGCCCGACAAAGTCACGGCCTGCGTGAAAACCGCGCGCGACAAATCGACGGTATGTTCAAACGTCGTTCCCGCAAATGTCACGGGGCCGCTGAAGACGAGAGTACCGTCGGTGGAGCGATGGACGATTCTGCCCTGTACGACGGAATTCACCAGGGACAGTCCGCCTGAAATCACTCTCACTTCCTTGTCCTTCGGATTCAGGACTCCCTCCAGCGCCGGAGGATCGGAAGCCACCGGCAAGCTGTCGAACTCTAAGTCGCCGTGAATTACGGCTCCGTCCAGATCGACCGTTTGACCTCGTTTCAGGGCGGCCAGAAGAGTCGATGCCTCGACGGTATGAGCCTCTCGCTCAGCCTTCGTACAGCTTGGATGGAGATGCATTTTGTAGAGGCCTTGCGCGCCCGGCGCCGCGTCGTCGACGAGGCAACCGGCCGCGGCAGGTGCCGGAAGCAGGCAAAGCAGGCCCGCGATCCCCCATCCACCCATCTGAGCCGGCGTGAACATCAAGGTTCTTAATCGGAATGGCCCGGCGCAACACAAGACAGGAATTCTTGAGTTTCTTTACGCACGCAGGCCATCTGATAGACTCCGGTGCATGAACAAACGTGCATTGATCGCGGGTCTGCTCCTAACGGCCCTCCTCTTGACGGCCCGATCGCCGGCGTATGCCGAATACATCGAACTCCCCGTACTCGCTGCGATCGGACAAAATAACCTCGGCGTGTTCGAAATCATGTTGGTTGGCTGGGATAGAAAGCCCAATCCCACTCCGATGGAACTGCAAGTGTATCTCGGAGGCGTCCGTTACGGAAACACCCATTTGGGGTCGATGGCGCAGGCCTTCGCGTATGCGGTGGAGCGCACGCCCGGTGTCTCACATACCGGTACCATGTCGGTGCAGGGAGTCACGTACCGGCCGACGGCGAGCGATGGTCCGAGCGCGGGCGCGGTGATGGCAGTCGGGTTCATTGCGACGTTGAAAGGCGACCGTATTCAGCGAGGTACGGCGCTCACCGGCACGCTGGAACCCGGCGGCCGCATTGGTTGGGTCGGCGGCATCCCGGATAAGATTCGCGCCGCAAAACGGGAGGGATATCACACGGTGCTCGTGCCGCGAGGACAGCTGCACGCGGCGCAATGGAACCTCCTCGAACTCGGCTTTCAGCTGAATATCACGGTCAAGGAGGTCGATACCATCGACGACGCATACGTGCTGATGACGGGCAGGAGTCTCTGACGGACAGCACGCAGATCCCACCTCTCACATCCCCCGCCCAACAGGAAACGAAGGCTTAAGGCTCCAGTCCGGCTTCGCGTATTCCCGTCCGGATCGACCCGTACTCGTCGATCGTGAGCCGGTGCATGCCGAGCGCGAATCTGCGGGCCAGTTCCTGATCCGGAATCTTCAACACTCGCATGACCAGCGCCTGACTGGCATGAGCGGACCATGTCCAACGCTTGATGGCGTCGATCCGGACGAAGCCATGCCGTGCTTCAGTCCGCAGCTCGTCCTTCAAAAATTCATCCAACGCCGAAAAGTCCTTAATAGGAGGCACCAGCGCGAACTCCGCGCAAAGGCCGACCTTGAGGACATAGACCAGGCCGCGCGACTCCGGCGTGAGATACGTCTGCAGATTCGAGCGAATGAGCGCCGTGCATAGTCCCCACACCCCCTGGGACAGTTGCAGCTCCGCGCTCTCTTCGGACGTCCGTTCACGCAGCGCAGGAACGATGAAAAGAAAGTGACTCACGCGAGAGTGCTCATCTGCGATGAAAATCCTCCGACCGACCGTGCAGCAGAACGGTAACGATCAGGCCGGAAACAGCAGTCGGGTGAGATGATAGGGATTAGTGCCGGTAGTCGTCGGAATCATCGAGGAGATCGTCGGACTTTTCGAGGTAATCGACGTCTTCTTCGTCGTCGTCGTCAAGAGAGAGGTCCTCTTCCATCTCCTCATCGATTTCACTTTCGCCGCTGAGATCGATTTCCTCCTCGCCTATCTCTTCCTCATCCAGGTCGGGATCGTTCGGGATCGCCGGGCTTCCCCCCTTGGCCCCAGGGGTCTTTCGCGTTTCTTCGTCGGGTACCGCCTTTTTGGCTGCCGCAGGCTTAGGCTGAGGGAGGGCTGCACCACTTGTCTTCTTGGGAGCAGGCTTGGGCTTCATCGCAGTCTGTTTCTTCGCCGGCTTCTTCGGCGATTTCTTTGGCGACTTCTTGGTTTTGGATTTCGCAGCTTTCTTCGCCGGACGCTTCTTCGTCTTCGCCATCGATCCTCTCCTCTTTCATTCACCCGCGCGTTACTCAGTGATGCGGCCTCCATCTAGCATGAATTTACACAGTGTTGCAACGGGGTCGGACAAGGGTCCGGAGCCCCGTTTCATGCGCTCAGGGGCTGATCCAAACGGTGACAATGGCCGGAGCGCTGTCAGCGCCCTTAATGGTGTCCGGACCTGCCATATCCGTCACTACGAGGGAAAACTGATAGCGTTTCTCCTCCGAGACTCTAGGAGCGACGAAGGTGGCCTTGGCTTCGTTCACATTGCTCAAGATCACGCGATGACCCAGGATCTGCTTCCACTCGAAGTGCAATGGATCCCCGTCGGGATCACGGCTTTTCAGGCCGTCGAGCAATACGAGATCTCCTGATTTGGCGTGCAGCTCTTTGACGACTTCCGCGATGGGCGGGCGATTGGGCTCTTGATCGCCGACGACGATGAGCTCCACCGTCCCGGTTTTCCCAGCGTTTTCCACGGCGAGCGTCGCGCGGCCGGCGCCGGTGACTTGTAATACGCCATTGACGTCGACTGAGACGACTTGCTCGTCCGACGAACGAAAACGGCTGCCGGTCCCCGGTCCGCTCAGCGGCCGTGAGACGCCGTCACTGAATTGGCCCACCGCAGGAACAGAGATCCGCTTGCCGACCGGGCCGAGTCGCCAGGGCTTCTCCACCCCGAACTCGACGGCCTGAAGTTCCGCCATCGTCCCGACCGTAAGGAGCACCTCGTCAAACTCTTCATGGCTCTCCATTCGGCCTCTCACGACTTCGCCAACGGCCAGGAGCCGCATGCGGCCAAGAGCATCCGCAGGAACGGTCACTGACCCCACAAAAAGAGCGCCGTCTTGCGATGGAAGGAACGGCGCAGGATTCGCCTGATGTGAAGCGAGCGGTTCCTCGTCGATCCGGTACCAGTAATAACGAAGCCGCCGGAGACTGGCCTCTCCGCCCACGTCCACCGCGACAGGAAGCGCCTGTCCCGCCGTCAAGACGGTATCCGCAGATGGCATCGTAAGCGTCAGCGCCTCAACCGGCGCCGGAAGAAACCCAAGCGCCCCGTGCCCGTTCCATACCAGCGCCACTAATGCGAGGATCATGACAAATGGGCGCATTCGTTTTCCCTAACCACCCTTAAAATAAGGCAAAGAATCGTACAATCCCCTTGTCCCGTCAAGGCCTTACCCGACGATTAGAGAACCGCGGGCGACTACTTGTCTCCTTGACCCGCGTGGTAGAATGGTTAAACAGAAATCAAGAACATGAGACCAGCCGTGTATATATGTAGCTTCATCGTGATGCTTGCCGCGATGGCTTGGACCGCCTGGCCGACTTCCGCCACGCCGCCCTATACTGCCATCACCATCGACAACGGATCACCCTATTTCGTTCCGAAATCGGCCACCGTGTCCACCGGTGCACCGATCAGGTGGGAAAATCCCACACCGACCGAACACACGATTACGCACGTCGGTTGTCTTGAGGACGGCGACAGCTGCGCGTTTGATTCAGGCATGGTGCTTCCCAACGATACTTACACGCACCCTGGTTTGGCTCCGGGCAAGTACCAATATATCTGCCGTATCCATCCGATCATGCACGGGACGATCATCGTCACCGATCCCTCCGCTGTCCCATCTCCGTTATAAATCCTTCGCCAGGCTCGAGGTTCTTGCAGGAAAAGCGAGCACTCGTGTAGGCTTCTGCGCCTAACACCTACGATTTGAATGAAGCCTGCTGTTGCTGTTCACGAGCCTCGCCATCTTTCGGGAGACACCCTCGATCTCCTGGCCTGGCACATTCCCGATCTCGTCGCCTATCAACACCATTCCGATGAATGGTGGTTTGCACCCCTCGACGACAACCTTCCCATTGTGCGGTTAAACCGGACGGGCCTCGAACTGCTCAAGGCCATGAACGGCCACATCACCGTCGGCAGATTGTTGGAACGATATGGGTCAAAAGTCTGCGGGCCAGATGGACAACCTGGGCAATGGCATCTTGAGCGCTGGGCCCTCCCTAATTACTCTCTCTGTTATTACGGCACGGAGCCTCCCGGTGGACATCGCCACAAGGCAAAGTGGGATGTGCTGCTGCAGCAGATTCGGGAAGGTTGGTCCGGACAGGACGGTTTTGAGGGCGAAGAGCACTTGGAGGATTTCCATGTTCATGAACTGAAAGACAGCGGCGAGGACGACGGACATTTCGACCTCATCGAGACCACGGTTTCGCATCTGTTTCGCGAGCCCAACGACGCCTTGAACGGTCTGACGTATGGCCGGCTCTTGATGCAGAAACTCAGGCGCCTCGGCTGGTTTAACCCGAAGCCGCACATCATCGTCGAAGTGGGCGGAGGGCTCGGCTATGTGGCGCGGGAACTTGGCAAGGAACTCCTCCCTTTCGAAAAGCAAGCGATCAGATACTGCTCGGTCGATATCACGAAGCCATTCTTGAAACTGCAGGTTACGCGAGCCAAAGCAGGAGGTTGGCCCGGCAGCGGTAGCCAGGCCAACGCCGAATGGCTGCCATTCAAGGACAATTCGGTCGATCTCGTGATCGACAACGAGAACATGGCGGACATGACGCCGGTCAAGTTGACGAGAGAGGAGCTGCTGTCAGGCACCGGCGCCACGCCGCAGCACCAGGAAGCGCTGGACTGGATCAGGCGCGTGCGCCTGCCGCTCGCAAGCGAGTTGCCCGAGGAAGTCATTTTCAACTTGGGGCCGTTTCGATTCGTCGCTGAGTTGTGGCGCGTGCTCAAGCCTGGGGGGCGGGCGTTTCTGACGGAGTTCGGCATCGAAGAAGGGTGGCCTGCGCCGGTGAAGCTCCCCGGCCATACCGAGTATGAAGTTCAATACAGCCACTTGCGCCAGGCCGTCCGATGGCTCGGGTTCCACGAACAGTATCTATCCCTGCCTCAATTCCTGACGATGAAGCCGGACACGAAAGTGCTGTGCACCGGTGCAGCCTATACGATTCAGCGGTTTTGTCAGGCGATGAACAGACCGTTCGCCGTCCGCGCATACAGCGAGAACGAATTGAAACAGGCACTCGGCGAACTGTTCCCGAAGTTCCAGGGTACCCACTATCACGACGTGGCCGACCCCGCCTGGTTCGGATTGATCGATTTCAAGGTGCTGCTGTTGGAAAAACCCGGTGGGGCGCCCAAGCCGAGCTTTACTGAGAACAAAGGGTATCGCTGGTATTCACAGAAGTGACTGCTTTACCTCTTCGCGGTACGCTGTGCATATTCGATCAATACGCCTTCGCGCAAGCCGAGGTCACTCACGAGACATAGCTGCTCATGCAGCGTATCCATGACCGTCCGGAGAATGATGGCTCCGGAGGCAATCACGTCTTCGCGATCCTTTTCCAGTCCGGGCATGCCGGCGCGCGCCGCCTTCGACCGGCTCAACAGTTGCTGCTCGAGGTCTGCGACAGTTTCCAACAAGAGCCGATAGTTGTGAATGCGTGCCGGTTCATACGCCGGAAGCTGCTGCGCCATGGCGGCCAAAGTGGTGATGGTTCCGGCCGTCCCGACGAAGGTGCAGCCTGCTCTTTCCATCCCGGCGAGAGCTTCCGCCGTTTCTCGGCGGATCCAGTGGCGGGCCTGCCCTATCTCCTCTGACGTCGGCGGATCGTGATGCAGCAGCCGTTCGGACAACCGCACGACACCGATGTCGATTGAACGCACGACGGGCCGTTCACCCTGCCGGACCAGGATAAATTCGGTGCTGCCTCCGCCGATGTCCAAAGCCAGCACGTTTTTGATCGCCGGAGGAAGGCCGGAACGGACGCCCAGCATCGTCCGTTCAGCTTCTTGGGCGCCGGTAAGCACTTCCACCGCGAGTCCTGTCTCGGCTTTGACGCGATCAAGGAACTGCTGGCGGTTTTCCGCATCGCGGACGGCACTCGTCGCCACCGCCGTGCACGCCTGGACCTGGTAGAGGCCGATGACTTCCCGCCATTCCTTGATGCACTGCACCACGCGGTCCATCGCTTCGCGTTTGAGTCGCTTGGAGCGGTCGACGCCTTCGCCGAGGCGAAGAATCCGTCGCTCCGAGCGAAGCTCTTTCACGGGGCCGCTGGGGGGAAGGTCTGCAATGAGCAGTCGGCAGGTGAGCGTCCCGATATCAATGCCTGCAAGTCGCTGATCGGTCATTCGGCGTTGCGGATTTCCTCCATCTCCGCCTCGAGCTTGCTGCTTGTGTCTTTGAGCTGCTGAATATCTTTCACCACGCGGGCGATCTCGGTATCGTACATCACGCGCTCCACCGGTTCGCCGGCCTCGCGGAGGCTCACTGCCCGCTCGCCGACATCGCGATAGAGTTCCTGCAACTGCTGATCGATCCGCCTCACTTCGAGTCGAAGGCGAAGCAGTTCCGTTTCCTCGAGCGCGCGGTTAGCCGCCTGCGCCGTTCCCAGCCGCAGAGTCGCCAGCCCTGACTTGAGATCGTGCTTCAACCGCTGCAACAGGCGCATCCGT
>JBKPSD010000062.1:0-27170 GCA_046734935.1 Nitrospirota bacterium | reverse complement strand
CTTTTAAGGGCTACGCCTACAAGAGTAAGGACAACGCCGGCGAATCCAATGATCGTCAAATACGCCGCGCGCTTGGCCCGCCATCCGACGGTCAACCGACCAACCAGGACAATAAAGTAAAAGAGCCACGTCACCAGCGCCCAGGTCTGCTCCGGATTCCAGTTCACATAGGTTCCGCGAGCGAATTCGGCGGAGATCGCCCCTGTAATAATCCCGAGGGTGAGAAGCGGGAAGCCCAAGACGATCGACTGTAGGTTCAAGTCGTCGAGGAAATCCAACGCGGGCAGCTTGGAGTAGAGCACGTTGAATCGCTTCGACTTGAGAAGTCCGTCCTGAATCAGATACATGACACCGGCAACGAACGCCACCGCAAAGCCGACGGTGCCGAGCATGCTCAAGGTGACATGCAACCAGAGGGTGCGGAACACGGGCTGGAGCGTCGGCACCGTGTCGGGCAGCGCCGCTGCCGACACCAACGAGACCAACGCCAGAGGAACGATGAACGACCCGAGCACATGGAGCCGATGGCGGAATTCGACGGCGAGAAACACGAGAATCAGCATCCAGGAGAAAAAGGACAAGGCTTCATGAATGCTTGGAGTGGAAGCCCCCGGTCCGGTCAGCATTCGTGCGACCAGGGCAACCGTGTGAGTTCCGAAACCCACGGCGGTAATCGTGAGGGAAAAAGTCGAGAGCGCGTCGGCCCGCCGCACCAAGAGCGCAAGGAAGGAAACGGTGGCCGCAAAATAGAGGGCCATTGTGACCATGAAAAAGAAGGCGGCCATGAGGTCTATCCCCTGAACTTTTCAGGACAATTGGCCCAGATTCCCGCGTAGAATTATATAGATGGGGCGTCAAAAGAGTCAACAAACCTCTCGGAAAGTCTTCCGATCGAAGGCCGACGGCCGTCACACCGGCACGCTGTTCATCGTCGGGACACCCATTGGCTCGCCGGATGACCTGACGCTTCGGGCACGTACCATCCTGGCCAAGGTCTCTATTGTGGCGGCGGAAACGCCGCTCGCCACGCGAGCGCTCCTCGACCATCATGGCATTGCCGCTACGATCACCGCATACGGAGGCGGCCATGAAGAAAAAATCGAGGTCCTCCTCGACCGGCTCGAAGCCGGATACGACATCGCTCTCGTGTCCGACAGCGGCATGCCGGTGGTCTATGATCCAGGGCGACTATTGATCGCCGCTGCACGCGCCGCCGGATATTCCGTGACCGTAATCCCCGGCCCCTCAGCGTTGACCGCGGCCGCCGCCCTCTCAGGGTTCAGCGGCGATCGGCTCGTGTTTGCCGGCCGGCTGCCGCGCGCCAGCCTGCAATTGGACCGGTTCCTCTCCTCTCTCCGCCATGAAGCCGGCAGCACTGTGATGTTTACGCTTTCCTCGTCGGTGCGACGCGTGCTCCAACGCATTCGCCGTCTACTCCCAGGCAGAACGCTCATCATCGCCGTCAACATGACGAAATCCGACGAACGCATCTATCAAGGTGATGCGGCCACATTGCTGAAACACACGGTCTCCATCGGCGACGATGCGGAAGTGACGCTGGTCCTGTCGGGAAAGAAGGGACGGATGTGATTACTGGCGCCTGATCATGACGCGGAAGGAGCCGTCGAGCGGCTCTTGAGAGAGGACTTGATGCCCTTCATTGCTCACACTCGCGGGAACGTTACGGATCGGATCGCCTGCGTCCAGAATCACCGAGAGAATCTGCCCTTCGTCCATTGTCTCGAGTTTCAACTTCGTCTTGACGAAATTATACGGGCAAATAACCCCGCGCAAATCCAATTCGGCATCAGCTCGAACCGCTTGTTCCTGTTCGCTCATATCTTCAAGGCCTTTCCCAAGAATCTACCAAGGACCGGATGCTGCGGCAATGGCCGCTGCTCATTCCTATCAGCACCAAAAAAAAGGGGCAGCCGGTTGGCTGCCCCTTCGTTCCAATCCTGCGAAAATCCCGGTTTACTGCAGGCCCTTGACCAGATTCGGCTTGGTTACCTCAGTTCCGTAGTCTGACTTGTTTTGAACCTTGGTCTCCGGAGCCACGGTCTGATAACCCCAGCCCGGCTGCGGTTCGCAATTCCAGCAGGGCGCTGCACCCGTGAATTCGCCGATCGTGGTGGTGATCGAACCACCTTGTGCCGAGCCCGGAAGGACGCCGCCGCTGATTCCGCCGGTGGTCGAACCACTATTAGTATTGATGCCGCGCTCGGTCATCGGATTCGGACGCTGACCCAGACCGCCGAAGCCGGCCAACTTTTCGTTGCCACGCAGCACGCTGATATCACGAACCAGCTTGCGGCCGGTCCCAAAAGGCTGTGCCGCAGTCGTCTCCTCGAAGGCACTGACAATGATATCGTCGCCGGCTTCCAACGTACGGACCTGGTCCATGTTGGTCTTGTCATCGAAATACACGGTGCGGTAGGCCATCGCGCCGCCACCCGCACGACCTTCATCATGGGAGCTGCCGCCACTTTCCAGGTGCAGCTTCTTGCCGGGGATATCGACGCCCAACACACGGCCATATACGGTTTCCGCCTGCGACAGCCGATCAAGAAAGCTCGTACGATCAAAGACATTTACGCGCGTACTATTTCCTGACACGTCACCGACCCCTTCGCCTACGCCCATACCGGATTGGTTGCTCTGCAACCGCTCCTGGGCGACTGCTACACTCACGGAGCCGACAAAGAGAATTGCCGCTCCTAGCGCCAACACGTTACGCATGTGCTGCCTCCTTGGTGAGTTAGAAAATAAAGTAAATGACGGACAACAGGACAGGACAATAGAGGACCCATAAATTCGTTTTATTTTCATGACACTAGGGGGCGGATGATAGGCCAGTCGAAAAAACAAGTCAAGTGGGCTAGTTATGGTGGCAGATGGTGCCCGGAGGGAGGGTCGAACTCCCACTCTCTTGCGAGAACCGGATTTTGAGTCCGGCGCGTCTGCCAGTTCCGCCATCCGGGCTTGAAGTGGAGGGGCGCCACTTCTAACATGAAGTCCTATAAGGGTCAATCGCCGGGGCTCGAACCCTCCCCTCTTTTCTTTGGCACGACCGCGGTGCTAGAATTCGTTGTAAAGTTCCTCATTAAAAGCAGGAAAGCAAGGGTGAAAGGGAGGCTCTACACGTGGTAACCCAAGTCCAGTGCGTAACATGCGGCCAGGCGGGAGAACCGATCACAGACCCGCTCTTCATGGGCAAGCTCGAGGCGGAGATTAAATCCAAGGTCTGCAAACCCTGTTGGAAGAAATGGGAATCGATGCGCGTCATGGTCATTAACGAGTATCAAGTGAACTTAGGCGATGAAAGCGGGCGCGAGTTGGTGAAAAAACAAATGAAAGCGTTCTTAAAGCTCGACGGAGAACAAGCGGACACCTCGAAACTGGATCAAAACTATCGCCCTCAAAGCTAATGTGAGCCGCTTGGTGTGACCACCAGCGATTCAATCGGACGCGTCAGCGGATTTTCTCCTGCGATCTCGCCAGCTTCGTTGACAGGCCAAATTCAAAAATGTTAGGGTGCACAGTTCCTTTCGGTCTTTGAGGGTTTTGGGACCCGCTCTGCGAGCATCGGTTGTCATGATTACCCAAATGCATCTCAAGGGGTTGATGTTCGACCCCTATAATAATGCCTACATTGTCGTGCTGCGCGACGAAGAGGGACATGAAATGCTTCCGATCTGGGTCGGCAAAGCGGAAGCCGGGGCAATCAGCATGGCCCTCGAGAACGTGGCCCCTCCCCGTCCCATGACGCATGACTTCATGAAGTCGATTCTGGACGCGTACGACGCGAAGGTGATCAGCGTCGTCATCACCGATCTCAACGAGAACACCTATTTTGCAAAGATTCATCTCATGTACCAGGACTCGGAATACACGGTGGATGCCCGTCCCAGCGATGCCATTGCGCTCGCGCTGCGCTCGAACGCGCCGGTGTTCGCGAAGGAGTCGGTACTCAACAAACAGAGTTCGGAAGAACTGGAACAGTGGCTGGAAAACCTTAAGCCGGAAGATTTCGGCAAATTGGATCAGTGATGGGTCAGAGGAAGTCTTCGCCCGATCAGGGGCTCGTGGAATACGGTGTGGACCGGGTGGTCGACGAGACCAACACCGATACGAAAATCCTCGTGCTCACGCGTCAGGGCGGCCGGGCAGACAGCTTCCCCATCTGGATCGGGGCCGCGGAGGGACACGCCATTAAGCTGGCGCTCGACACCACGCTGACGCCCCGGCCGATGAGCCACGATCTGATCAAAAGTTTCATGGAACACCTGAGTGTCAGCGTGCGCCGCGTCGTGATCGGCGACGTCAAGAACAGCACCTACTACGCCACCGTGTACCTCGAGAACAACGGCGTCGAGAGGACGGTGGACGCCCGGCCCAGCGACGCGATCTCGCTGGCATTGAGGACGCGGGCGCCGCTGTACGTGACGGAGGACGTGTTGGCGCGTCGGAACACGGCCAATCTCGAGCAATGGCTGGCGAAACAGGAACAGAAGAGCGGCAACCAGCAGGAAGTGCAGGAGACTTGATTCATTCGATGTGAAGGAGCGCGGATCGAGATGTCGACTTACTTACAGAAACCAGCCGATGTGCAAGAGAAGTGGTATCTCGTCGACGCCGAGGGCAAGACCCTGGGGCGATTGGCGGCGAGGGTGGCGGGCATGCTCCGCGGCAAGCATCGACCGACGTTTACGCCAAACGTCGACATGGGCGATCATGTGGTGATCGTCAACGCGGAAAAGATTCGGCTGACCGGCGATAAGATGGACACTAAACTGTATCGCAGCCATTCGGGTTATCCCGGCGGCTTGAAGACCGCGACGGCGAAGCATGTGTTTCGCAAGGATCCGACGAGATTGCTCGTGGAAGCAATTGAAGGCATGTTGCCCAAGACTCCGCTGGGCAACCACATGGCCAAAAAGCTTCGTGTCTATACCGGCGCGACCCACCCGCACCAAGCGCAAAATCCGGAAACGATCAGCCTGAACTAACTTAGATGATTCACAGGATGCTCAAAGCCTTCCACCAAGGCCGCACCGAGTGAAAGCCCGAGGCGTACATTTGTCCGTACCTTGAAGTGGCTTGAGCGAGGCGAGATCGAAGCTGGAGGATTTTTTCAGCATCCTGCACACTGAAGAAGGAGAGAGAGCATGGCAGTAGCAACTGAATACGCAACCGGACGGCGCAAATGTGCGATCGCGCGTGCCTGGGTGACCGGCACCGCCGGTGACATCACTGTAAACGATCAGCCGCTCGACAAGGCCTTTCCCCGCCTGACCCTGCGTCAGATCATTCAACTTCCGCTGGAAATGGCGGGCGTGACCGGGAAGTTTTCCATCAAGGCGACGGTTCACGGCGGCGGCCCGACGGGGCAAGCCGGCGCATTGCGCCATGCCATCGCTCGCGCGTTGGTCAGCTTAAGCCAGCCGCTGCGCGCCCCTCTCAAGAAGGAAGGTCTGTTGACCCGCGACTCCAGAGTGAAAGAGCGGAAGAAGTACGGCCAGAAGGGGGCCAGAAAGCGGTTCCAGTACTCGAAACGATAATTGCCGAAGCCGGCATTCACGAAAAGGGAAGGCTTCGGCCTTCCCTTTTTTTATGTCTGCAGCTATAAACAGATTGCCTGGTAACGCGCTTTATCTCAAGCGTCGGTCGCAGCAAGTGAAGCCGCTATGAGAAAGATCAGAATTGCCATCGCCGGAGCCAGCGGTTATGCCGGAGCGGAATTGGTCCGTCTGGTCGCACTCCATCCCCATTTTGAATTGATTGCCGTCACATCGGAGAAGTCCGCGGGCGCCTCCGTCGGCTCCGTGTTTCCGAGTTTGGCCGGATTGGTACCGCTGACCTTTCAAGCCCTCGCGCCGGAGACGATTGCGAAAGACGCCGATGCGGTATTTCTCGCATTACCTCACACAAAATCGTTGGCGCCGGTTGCGGCTTGCATGGCCACCGGAAAATTCGTCGTCGATCTGAGCGCGGACTATCGGCTGAAAGATCCCGCTGCCTACGAACGTTGGTATCAAACGCCGCACACGCATATCGATTTGCTCAAGCAGGCCGTGTACGGACTTCCCGAACTCCATCGAGAGGCGATCGCGAAAACGAAGCTCGTTGCGTCGCCGGGCTGCTACCCGACTGCGGCCATTCTCCAACTGGCTCCGCTGTTCGCTCAAGACCTCGTGGAGGCGCATATGGTCGTCATCGATGCGAAGTCCGGCATCTCGGGCGCAGGGCGCAGTCCAGCGCTGCCCTATCATTTCCCGGAAGCGCATGAATCACTCGAGCCGTACAAGATCGGGCAGCATCGCCATATCCCGGAGATCGAACAGGAGCTCTACGCCCTGCTTCAACGTCATGCCGGCGCGGCACCGGTCAAGTCCGACACAAGCACGGTCGTCTTCACACCGCATCTCGTCCCGATGAACCGTGGCATCCTCAGCACCGCCTATTGTCGTCTCAGAACCCCTTTGCCGGTTGCGGACCTGCGCGCGCTCTATCAGACGTTCTACAAAAACGACCGGTTCGTCCGCCTTTCGCATGACGTCGTGCCGAATCCCCGCTACATCAAAGGCTCGAACTATTGCGACATCGGCGTGTATGCCGATGCGCGTGCCGGTTGGATCGTGACGGTCGCGGCACTCGACAACCTCGTCAAGGGCGCGGCTGGTCAGGCCATCCAAGCCATGAACCTGATGCTCGGACTCCCGGAAGACACCGGCTTGAGCGCGGCGGCCGCGTATCCCTAGCCTCCTGCCCTCCATGACCAGATTGCAATGAGCCAACACGACTCTCGAGGCATTACAGCGCCGCTCGGCTTTCGCGCCGCCGGTTTGCATTGCGGCATCAAGAAAGCAGGCTTGCTCGATCTGGCGCTAGTCGTCTCCGAGCGGAGCGGTCCCATTGCCGGGGTCTTCACCACCAATCAAGTGGTGGCCGCGCCGGTGATCCTCGACCGCCTGCATTTGCGTCGCGGCGTCGGCCGGGCGATTCTCGTGAACAGTGGAAATGCGAACGCCTGCACCGGCCGCCAGGGAATGGCAGCGGCACAGAAGACCGCCGTGCTGGTCGCCCGGATCTTGAACCGTCCCGTCCACGAAGTCTTCCTCGGATCGACCGGCGTGATCGGGCGTGCGCTTCCTGTCGACCGTATTGTGAAAGCGCTGCCTAAGCTCGTCCACCGGCTAAGTCTCCGCGGCGGCGCGGAAGCCGCGCGCGCGATTTTGACGACAGATCTCATACCGAAATCAGTTGTACGCCGCGCGCGCATTAACGGCCGGACGATCACCATCGGCGGGATGGCGAAAGGGTCCGGCATGATCCACCCTGACATGGCCACGATGCTCGGCTATTTGACGACCGACGCGGCGATTACGCGGCCGGCACTGCAACGGGCGCTCGTGCAGGTGATTGATTCGTCCTTCAACTGCATCTCGGTCGACGGCGATACCAGCACGAACGACACCGTCCTGTGTCTGGCCAATGGCATGGCCGGCAATTCGCAAATCAAGGAAGGCACTCGCGGCTTCCGCCAGTTTGTTCGATTGCTCACCGCCGCCTGCGAGCCGTTAGCCTTGGCCATCTGCCGGGACGGAGAAGGCGTGACGAAGGTCGTGAAAATCGAAGTGACGGGCGCGGCTACCTCCGCCCAGGCCCGTACAGTGGCGCGGACGATCGGCACCTCAAATCTCGTCAAAACTGCGCTGTTCGGAGAAGATGCCAATTGGGGGCGTGTGATGGCAGCCGTCGGCCGTGCCGGGGTGCCGATCCGCCCATCCAAGGTCAAACTTTCCTTCGGCGGCGTCCCAATGGTGCGCGAAGGTGTCGGTCTCGGCCCCAGCGCAGAACGCAGAATTGCCAAGGTTTTTCAGCGCAAAGAGTTCACGATTACCGTCGGACTCGGCCAAGGTGCACACAGCGCGCATCTGTGGACGACAGACCTGTCCTACGACTATGTCAGGATCAACGCAAGCTACCGATCCTAAATAAAATTTTGTTTAATCCATCCTTGTAAACCGATGAGCGGTGTGCTAACGTTCCAAGGCTTCGGGGTCCGTATCCAAGCTCCCTCTACCCGCCAGGGCGAGCAAGAGGGAAATTATCAAAATATACATCGACGTCATTGACGTCGCTTGGCTTGAGAATAAGGGGGCGTGCCCCCTCGCCTGTTGGCGCTCTGCGAGCCTTGAGGGGAGGTGAAGGTATGGGAGTCGTTTCAATCAAGGAATTGTTGGAAGCCGGCGTGCACTTTGGTCATCAGACCAACCGCTGGAATCCGAAGATGAAGAAGTTCCTCTTCGGCGAGCGCAATGGCATTTATATCATCGATCTGCAGCAGACGGTCGCCAGGATGGAACAGGCCTATGCCTTCGTCCGAGACACCGTCGCCTCGGGGCAGTCCGTGCTCTTCGTCGGCACCAAGCGCCAAGCGGCGGAAATCCTTCAGGAAGAAGCAGTCCGCGCGAACATGTTTTACGTGAATCAGCGCTGGCTGGGCGGCATGCTGACCAACTTCCAGACCATCCGCCGCAGTATCGATAAGATGAAAAAGCTCGAGGGCATGCTGGCGGATCCCGCGCAATACGGCCTCACGAAAAAAGAAATCTCGCAAAAGCAGAAGGAGATCGTGAAACTGCAGAAGTTTTTAACCGGCATTAAGAACATGCGCGGTCTGCCGGGCGCGGTGTTCGTACTTGACACGCGCGTCGAAAAGATTGCGGTCCAGGAGGCGACTCGGCTGGAAATTCCCGTCATCGCCATCGTTGACAGCAACTGCGATCCTGACAACATCACATATCCGATTCCCGGAAACGACGACGCCATTCGTTCGATCAAGCTCATTACGTCGCGCATCGCCGACGCCTGCATCGAAGGCGCCCACTTGCGCACGCAACGCGACGAGGCTGAATTCCAGTCGAGTCCCGCCGGAGACGACAAGGCCGCGACCGCATCGCTGGCTGCCGCCCCTGCGTCATAGCCTTCGGATCGAACGACTGCATCACATTATATTTCCTGCGGCGAAGAAGGACGATTACGCATGGCTGGAGCAAGTTCATTAGTCAAGGAACTGAGAGAGAAGACCGGCGCCGGTATTCTGGACTGCCAGAAGGCCCTCCAGGAAACCGGCGATGACATCGAGAAAGCGATCGACTACCTGAGGCAGAAAGGCCTCGCGGCGGCGCAAAAGAAATCCGGCCGCGAAACCAATCAGGGGCTGATCCACGCGTACATTCACATGGGCGGAAAAATCGGCGTGCTGATCGAAGTCAACTGCGAAACGGACTTCGTTGCCCGCAACGAGGAATTCAAAGCCTTCGTCAACGACCTCGCGCTGCAAGTCGCCGCCGCCAAGCCGACGTATGTGAAGCGTGAAGACATTCCCAAGGAGGTCGTCGACAAGGAACGGGCGATCTACGAGGGACAGGCCAAAGAGATGGGCAAGCCGCCGGCTGCCTGGCCCAAGATCGTCGACGGCAAGCTGGAGAAGTTCTACCAGGAAAGCTGTTTGATGGAACAGGCCTTCATCAAGGACCCCGCCGTGATGGTGAAAGACCTGCTCGCCCAGAAGATCGCGAAGATCGGCGAGAACATGAACATCCGCCGCTTCACACGCTATCAATTAGGCGAAGCATGAGCTCTGCGAAATACCGGCGCATCCTCCTCAAGGTCAGTGGAGAGATGTTGGCCGGTGAGCAGGGCTACGGCATTCAGCCCTCCGTCCTCGAAGGCCTCGCCCAGGAAATCGCGGAAGTCGTCAAGCTGGACACCGAGGTCGCGGTCGTCATCGGCGGCGGCAACATCTTCCGCGGCATCGCCGCCAGTGCCTCGGGCATGGAGCGCGCCTCCGCCGATTACATGGGCATGCTGGCCACGATCCTGAACGCGCTGGCCCTTCAAAATGCGCTCGAACGCTCCGGCGTCATGACCCGCGTGCAATCGGCGATCGAAATGCGCCAACTGGCGGAAGGCTACATCCGGCGGCGCGCCATCCGCCACCTGGAGAAGAAACGAGTCGTCATTTTTGCGGGCGGGACCGGTAATCCGTATTTTTCTACCGACACGGCCGCGGCGTTGCGCGCCATGGAAATCGGGGCCCAGGTCATCATGAAAGGCACGAAGGTCGACGGCATCTACGATGCCGATCCGGCCAAGAACCCTTCGGCCAAGAAATACGAGAACATCTCCTTCCTGTCGATCCTCAACCAGCATCTGAAGGTCATGGATTCCACCGCAATCAGCCTCTGTATGGACAACCAGCTGCCGCTGGTAGTGTTCAACTTGAAGGTCCCGGGTAATTTCAAGCGCGTGGCCATGGGCGAGCCTATCGGCACGACCGTGACGGCCGACAAGCGCTAGTCGCCGCGCCCTCACTTGGACTGGAGTTCGTCATGTCAAACCAAGCCACCATACGTCAAAGCGTGACGGGAAAGATGGAAGGCGCCCTGGAACACCTGAGGCGCGATCTGGGCGGCCTGCGCACGGGCCGCGCGTCCGTAGCCCTGCTGGACAACATCCGCGTCGATTACTACGGCACGATGACGCCGCTCCGGCAGGTAGCCAATCTCTCCACGCCCGAGGCCCGGCTGATCACGATCCAGCCCTGGGAGCCGCAGCTGATCAAAGAGATTGAGAAGGCCATCTCGATGTCGGGATTGGGCGTCACGCCCTCGAACGACGGGAAAATCATCCGTGTGCCGCTGCCCCCGTTGACGGAGGAGCGCCGCAAGGAACTGACCAAGATCTGCAAAAAACACGGGGAAGATACGAAGGTCCACATCCGGGGATTCCGGCGGGATGCCAACGAAGAGTTGAAGAAGCTGCAGAAAGATGCCAAATTAACGGAAGACGAACTGCGAAAGTCAGAAGCGGATATTCAAAAGCTGACCGACCAATACGTGCAGAAGATCGACGACGCGATCAAGAAAAAAGAACAGGAAATCCTGGAAGTCTGATCGCCGCCTCGGTAGAGTACCATTCAAGAATCCCTAACGGCTGCTCAACAGACCACTATCTTCACCCGCCCGACCCCGAAGCGCCAAGACGCTTCGTTCCACGGTCGGCCGCAGCTAAGCGATGCGAGAACGCAGCCACGGTGAAGGGCGCGTTCCACGCGCCGGGGCGGGAGGGTGAGAACACACTTTTTCATTTAGCCGTACTACCTTGCAACACACGACTCAAGCAACCGTCGATCTCTCCGCCCTCGTCCATAATCTCTCGCAGATTCGAGAGCGTCTCAGGCCTAACTCCCACATCATGGCCGTCGTCAAGGCCAACGCCTACGGGCATGGCGCCATCGAGGTGTCCCGCGCCTTGGTACAAGGCGGTGTGACCCGACTGGCGGTCGCATCCATCCAGGAGGGCATCGGATTACGGGAGGCCGGCATCAACGCCGACATCCTCGTACTCGTCGACCTGTTCGATAAGCACACACCGGAGCTCATCGCGCACCGCCTCACTCCGGTCATTACGGAGCAACGTCTGCTTCCGGCCCTGGCGAAAGCTGCGGCGGGAGGGGCTCACCCGTTTCCGATCCATATCAAAGTGGATACCGGAATGGGGCGGCTGGGATTCTCTCCTTCCGAGCTCGCGTCCTTGTTTAACGCGCTTCCGGGATGGAAATCCCTCCGCATCGAAGGACTCATGACTCATCTCGCCGACAGCGACGGGGACGATCCCAGTCACACGGAACTGCAGCTCAAAACGTTTCGCGGCCTGCTCGAGCAAGTGGAGCAGCGTGGCGTCACGATACCCCTCGTGCATGTCGCCAACAGTGCGGCGATCGTCCGCTATCCACAATCGCACTTCTCATTGGTACGACCCGGCATCATGTTGTATGGCTACCATACGCTGCCGCACAGCATCCCCTGCCCGCCGCTGCTGCCTGTGCTGTCCCTTCGCACCACTGTGATGCAGCTGCGAACGATCAGACCTGGTGAAACCGTCAGCTACAATCGGACGTTTGTGGCGAAACGCGCCTCGACGATCGCCGTGCTGCCCGTCGGGTACGCGGACGGCTATAGCCGGCGGCTGTCCAATCGAGGGTTCGTCCTCATCAAGGGGAAACGTGCTCCCGTTGTCGGCCTCATCTGCATGGATATGACGATGGTCGACGTCACGGACGTCCCATCCGTGCGCGTCGGGGACACCGTCACGCTGATCGGCCGCGACGAGCAGGATGCCATCTGGGCGAATGACATCGGCGACTCTACACAGACCATTCCCTATGAAATCCTCTGTGCCATCGGGCCGCGCATCCCACGCGTCTACATACACTCATAACGGACATCCATAACACTACCTGTTGACTTGAAGGCTGTTCAAAAAGGCCTTATTCTCACCCGCCCACCCCTGCGCACGCCAAGACGTGCGCGCTACCAAGCAAGGCCGCAGCAAGCTCGAGACGTATGTTGGTCGAGTCTCGGCAATGCGAGAACGTAGCGCCGGGAAAACGATTGCGAAGCAATCGGTGGGCCGGGTGGGTGAGAAAGTTGTTTTTCTACAGCCTAAAAGGCGACCCGGATCGAGACGCCGCCCGTATGCAGCGTCGTCTTATACACTCCATTGACAGTCGGATTGCGGTTTCCGGCGATCGTTCGCTCCTCATACAGGGCGGCCTGGTACGAGAGATCCAGGCCGATGAGCTTCGTCTTGACGGGGCCGACGCCTAAGTCGCCGCAAGGAATCAAACCGAGAAACTTGCCCTGCGCTTTGCAGACCAGCCCCAATCCGCCGCCGACAATATTGACATCGGCGGAAGGACTGCCAGGATCGAAGCCGAAATCGGGCATCTGAGTTGGCTGATTCGTATAACCGGCACGCAGCGCAATCTCCCAGGCAGGAAGGGACTCGAGGGCGAGCCACTTGTGCTCGGTGCCGATCATCACCGCATAGGTACTACGCCAGTTCAAGGGCTGTGGAATGGTTGCTCCGTTGGCCAAGTGCACGTCAAGATTCCGCACGGATTTCCAGCCGACATAATCCACGTCCACTTCCAGTTTCCATTCGCGCTCCCGATTCCGGACCGGCCAGATCGCCACGGCCCCAGTGATCACCTGAGGGAGCACGAAAGTCGCCGTGGCATCCGAGACCTTGGCTCCATTGGCCAGGAATGCTCCGTTCAAATGCAGCGTGGCCTGGCTGCGGTAAACGATTCCAACGTTGGCAACCGGCTTTCCATCGGCATTCCTGATGGCGGTGTACAACAGACTGGCATTGAAACCGGCGGCCGTATCCGAACCGAACAACTCGACCTGAGCTCCCGCGGGGATGCCGCCGCCGCCCGGCCATACGGATTCTCGCTCGACATGGCCTTCTCCGAATAGGCCGGAAAAGGTGTAAATATCCGCGCCGAGACCAATCGAGAGATCCTCCGTGAGTTTGTACGCCAGCGTCGGCTTGATATCGAGCAGCGGGAGGCTGTTGAACGTGGTCGCCGTCCGAAACGGTCCGTCGTTCGGCCATCGCGTAAGAGATCCGAACGGCACGGTCACGCCGATACCGGCGGTGAGATCGCCCAGCGCCGTGACGCCAAGATCTTTCAAGTTCGCGGTCAGATAGAGATGGCCGGGCGGCGGCCAGGCGACGCTGCCGCTGCGGTCGCCGGTGGCCGTGGCGCCGGTGGGACTCGTGAAGCCGGTGGTCCCTCCAGAAAGCAGCACACCGGTCATGAACTCCACGCCGCGGAGTTGAGTCATACCGGCCGGATTATAATGAAGCGCCGATGGATCGTCGGCCTGCGCCGAGAACGCATTGCCCATCCCGCTTGCCGCCGTCCCCTGCCCTTGAATCCTCGGCACCTGCGCCAGAGCCGGCTCGGCAAAACCGCTCCATGAAACAAGCAGCAGCATTCCGGCCATAACGATCCGCCACCAACGACGCGTCATACCACCTCCTTCGAACCTCAGATCTCAAACATCAGAGCGTCGAAAACAGGATGTAATCACTTCTTGCAATTCCTCCACGTCAAACGGCTTCAACAGATAGGCCTGCGCGCCCAGGTTGATGGCCTTGATGGCGGTCTCTTTGGCACCTGAGGCCGTCACCATGATGATCGGCAGACGTTCATCGGATTGCCGGATCTGCTTCAGAACTTCCATGCCGTCAAGCGAAGGAAGGCCGATGTCGAGGATCAGGCCGGAAAATCGGCCGGAACCCGCCGCTTTCAATGCGCGCAATCCGTCGGTTTCCGTTTCGACCTGATAGCCCATTGCGCGGAGACGATCCTCGAGCAGGTCACGAATATCTTTGTCGTCATCGACGACCAGGATCCAGCGGCCGCTGTCGGAGGCGGCGCTGCCGGAGCCCGCCGCAAACCGCAATGGCAGCGTAAAATGCAACTCCGCTCCCCCGCCTTCCGGACGACGCGCCTCGATGGTCCCGCCATGCAATTCGACGAGCGTGCGGACGATCGACAAGCCGAGGCCGAGTCCTTTGGCTGTCGTCCTGGTGGCGGCGACTCTGAAAAACGGATCAAAGATCTTCTCGAGAGATTCGGATGGAATACCGGGGCCGGTGTCACGCACCGTCACGCCGGCATGCCGATGATTCTCCTTCGCGACCGTCACAGTGATGGCACCCTCCTCGGGGGTGAACTTCAAGGCGTTCTGCACAAGGTTGATGACGATCTGGACGAGGCGGTCACGGTCGGCCAACACCAGCAGCGAGACATCGGGGAGGAGGGCCTCGAGCCGTTGCCGCTTGGCCTGTGCCAAGGGGCGCAGCTGCTCCACCACCTCGGCCACGCATTGTCCCAGGTCAAGCACCGCCGGCGTGAGCTCGAGTTTGCCGGTCTGGATTCTCGTGCGATCCAACAAATCCTCGATCATCCGGATGAGGCGGTCCGAATTGTCCAGCATCCGCGAGAGGTACCGTTGCTGCTTCTCGTTGACCGCACCCGTCAACCCATCCAGCATGTTCTGCAAGAAGCCCTTGATCGACGTCATCGGCGTCTTCAACTCGTGCGAGACGTGCGAGAGGAATTGAGAGCGCAGCCTGTCCGCCTGCTCCAGCTCCTTCGTCCGCTCGCGCACCTTCGCTTCCAAACCCACGTTCAACTCTTCGATCTGCTGATAGGCGGACGCGTTGTCGAGCGCGATCGCGACTTGATGGGCGAACGTCAACATCAGATCCAAATCCTCCTGCGTCAGGCTGTGTTCCTGCTTCCGGTCCACAATCATGCTGCCGAGGATGCGATCCTTCGTCCTGAGCGGCACCGCCAGGAGCGACTTGGTGCCCGTCAGCCGAAGCAGGCGCTGAGTCTGAGGATGCATGCGGCCGGCGTAGTGCTGCATGTCACCAATCAGGAGCGGTTTCGCTTGCAGAAGGACCGTACCTTCAAGAGAGTCGGGGTCGGTGACGGGGGTTTCATGCGCGCGGGCCAACGCCTGAATCTCCGGCGGGACTCCGACCAGGCGAACATCGGTCGTCACACGGCGCGCATGGTCATAGAACGAGATCATGGCCCGGTCGAAATGCAGATCGCGCGTCAACGATTCCAAGACACTCTCCAGCAGCGCTTCCCGATCGAGGGTTGAACTGAACAGCAACCCGGCGCGGTGAAGCACCGTGAGATGGTTCAGGGACCGGCGCAGGTCCACGCGTGTCCGTTCCTGCTCTAAATACGCTTCGCGTAATTCCTCATGGCGCGATTCGACGAACGTGATCTGCTCTTGAATCAACGCCTCGCGGCGCTGACTCTGCCGCCTCAGCCGCCAATTGATCCAGATACCGGCCAGCAGCAGAGGAATCACTCCCGCGAGCACTACCTCCCCCAGGCTCATCGTCGGATAGACGACTCGCAGAAGGACGGAGGTCAGAGCGCCTCCCGCTATGGCCCAGAGGTAGCCGCCGAATTGCCCTTGTGAGGTGGGAAGGAAAAAGGAAGGAACAGGCGATGGTACGCCATAGGTTGATTCGGGTCGCGCGGTCACCGGAGGAACAGAAGGTACCTCATCGAGCGACTGAGAGCCTGGCTCCGACACCGGCGGACCCAACTTCGAGCTTTGCCACATGCGCCGCATCCATCCGCCGCTTGGCTCCGCAGTCCAGGCAATGTCCCACTGGCACCACGGATCGTCGTTGGCAATGCACGAAATTTCCGTCACCGTCGCGGGCGCCAGGCCGTGGACTTGAGCGGGGACGGCCGCCATGATGCCCTGTGCGGCCTGACACATCAGAAAGCTGCAGCGTCGGCGGTACGGACCGAATTGCCGCAGCGTACGGTCGGAAAATCGCATGGCCAGTGTCGCGGATCGTGCCGTCACGCCGAGGACACGGCATTCGATCGACCCGGACGCAAACTTGTTGCCGAAATACGGGAACATGCCGTAGATCTGCCCCAACGAAAACGGCCTCGCGAGCACCTGCATGATCGGCGACGCCTTTTCCATGCCTCCGCGGAAGACGAACTGTGGATCGCCGGAGATGCGTTCGCAAAACTCGTACAGGTAGGCTGTGAATTCATACGAGTAGCTGTTCCAGGCGTTTTTTAGGAAGGCCGGCGTGACGTGATACACGGGGTTTTTGATCCGCTGGTTTAACAACACGCAGAGTTCCTGGACCGCCAAGAGGCCGGCCTGCTGGCCATGCTGCCGCGCGACCGACGTTTCCAGGTAAATAACCGTGGCCCGGATGCTCATGCCCGTCAAATCGCGGATCTTCTCCCCCTGTTCGTCAACACCGAAGGGGCGAAATTCCAAGTATTCTCGCTCGAGAATGGTGCGATGCTTCGGAAAGAGAACTATTGTGGAGGACCCCGGACGAACGTCTTCCGCTACACGATCGTGCATGAGCGAGCACTCCTTGCCCAAACGCGGGAGACGTTGAGAGAGCGCCCGTGACCGGCGCCCTCGCGATGCGGACTGCTACTGCTTGACTACTGTTTGATTGCCCGTTTCAGAGTCTTTTCCACGCTGACGACTTTGGACACCAGCCGGCCCGAATGACCCTTGCGGTAATCTACTTTGATGCTGCAGGAGATACGGTTGCAATCCTTCTTCATCCGTTCGTAGCACTTGCGCACGACAGCGAAGACCTCGTCCCACTCTCCTTCGAGCACCGTGCCCATGGGGTTCAGCCGGTACGGCACGCCGCTCTTGTCGATGATGTCCAACGAGCGAGACACATACTTGCTCACGCTCTCCCCTTTGCCCAACGGGGACATGCTGAATTCCACCAGGACCATGCGGTTCCTTTCTTGCTTACGATTTGGCCTTGCCGCCTATGCCGGCGCTCGCACGCGCCTTTAACCGCCCACCCTGCGCAATCTTTTTTCACCCACCGACCCACCGATTGCTTCGCAATCGATCTCCCGGGACGTGCGCTTGGCCCATGCTCACCCGCCCACCCCAGGCGATCATTTGTTATCCGACCCGCCCACCGATTGCTTCGCAATCGTTTCCCCGGAACGCGCCTTTTCCCGCTCATCCAGCCACACCTTCGGGTACTGCACCTTGCCCAGCAGGCGAAAACCGTCCAGGGCTTCGCGCAACATCGTGCGCCGTTTCTCGACGTCCGGCTCATTGCCTTTGGCCTGTTCGCGCAGTTGGCCGAGCCACTCGACAAACGCGATGAACTCACTGTCCAAAATACGCTCGAGATCTTCTTTCATGAATCCGGATAATGCGGGCGCCATGCCGCTCGTGCTGATCGCCACGCGCGCGTGACCCGCCTCGACGACGGCCGGCATGTTCGCTGTCGATGCTTCGGGAAAGTCCACGGACCACAACAAGAACTTGCGCTCGCGGGCTTTGGCGAACAAGGAACGCGCGAAATCTCTATCGCCGCGGATCATGTTGAGCACCAGGGTTGCGCTTTCCAAATCGGTTTCACGGAACTGCCGGCCGCGATGAATCACCTTGGCGGAGGCGGCCAGCTGCTTGAGTCGATCGTGGAGCGTCGGAGAGACGACGATCACTTTCGCGCCCGCATCCAACAGCCGCTGACTCTTTTCCGCCGCTTCTTCGTCGCCACCCAAGACCAGGACCACATAGCCTTTGACGTCGAGCGTCATCGGGAAACCAGGATTCGCTGCCATGACGTTCCTCCAGTTCCAAAAGGAGGGTCATCATACAACAGAGCCTTTTCCAGCGTAAACCGTTCGCTATCCTTTTTTTGGGGAAGACCGCTATAATGCAGCCCTTTTTACCATCATTTCGCGAAGGGATCGTGAATGGCTGCATATAAATTCGGCGCCGTCGGTATGGCTGGCGGCATCATCGCGCTCGCGGCAATCGCCGCGTGGTTGGGCCTGGCGCACGTGTTCGACCCGAAAGGCGGAGAAGGCGTCATCGCAGGCCAGGTCTTGATTTCTCCCCCGCTGGCCGACCAGGTTCGGCCGACAGACGTGCTCTTCGTGATCGTGCGCAGACCGGGCGGGACGCCCAGACCCGTCGCTGCCACGCGCATCGAGAACCCGAAATTCCCCGTACCCTTTGAGATCACAAACAAAGACGTGATGGTCCAGGGCGCGGAGCTACGCGGAATGGTGGACGTGATCGCGAGACTCGATCGCGACGGACAGGCAGGTCCGGCGCAGCCGGGCGACATCGAGGGCCGCTATGCGAAAAATCCGACACTTCCAGGCGGAAAAGACTTGGAGATTATCTTAGATACGGTGAAGAACTAGCCTGGGAAAAGTGCGCGTCCCGGATGAACGATTGCCCAACAATCGGTGGGTCGGGCGGGTGGAAAAGATTGCACAGGGTGGGCCGGTGAGAAAGTTAGTATTGCAACATCTCTTCAAGGTCCTGAATCCGCATCTAACTCCATATTCCAATATAAATAATCACGCCAGCTTTCAGGCGTATTGCGTATCCCGATGGTAATGGTGACGATGGGACTCCAGCGCGGCTTCACCGGCCGCTTCATCAGCCGCATGCCCGCTTCATCCGGCGTCCTGCCGCTCTTGCGATTGTTACAGCGCCAGCATGCGGTGACGATGTTCTCCCACGTCTTCCGCCCGCCCTTGGCGATCGGCACCACGTGATCGAACGTCAGCTCCTCCGTACGGAACTTCGTGCGGCAATACTGGCAGACGTAGCCGTCGCGGGTGAAGATATTGATCCTGGAGAATTTGACGGCGCGGTGGCTATCTTTTAGCCGGACCAGCTTGAGAAGCCGCATGACGGCGGGCAGCTTGAACGAGATCGACACTCCATGGACTTCGCGGTCGTAAACCTCAAGAACTTCGACTTTCCCTTGCCAGAGCAGAGCGATTGCTTTTTGCCAATGGACGACACGCAGGGGTTCATACGTAGAGTTGAGCAGGAGGGTCATTTCCATTCAACAACCTCATTCCCAACCGAGGCTCCTATCGCAGGAAGGGCCTTCTATCGGTCTGGGTTACGCTCGGTTATGTTCTATGCCATAAGATTTGCTTGAAATCAAGCACGGCGGCCATTTTACGGAGGCCGTGTCCGGGATCCGGATGACAAGTGCGTTAACATCTTGAGGCCGTATGTCTGAATTTGTGACGGTTGCGAAAATCGGAGAGATTCCACCCGGAAGCGGGAAAACCGTCGACGTCAAGGGAGTCTGGATCGCCTTGTTCAATGTGAACGGGTCGTTTTTTGCCGTCGATAATACCTGCCCTCATGCAGGAGGACCGATCGGCGAAGGGTCACTCGCCGGAGAGATCGTGACATGTCCGTGGCACGGCTGGCAATTCAACGTGCGTACGGGAGAGCGGGAGGGCAATCCCAACTTCACGGTCGCCTGCTGTCCGGTCCGCGTGCAAGGCGAGGAGATTCAGATCGCCATTCCAGCCGATTTCACACCGTTTTAATACGTCAGGCAGGGCCCAGAATGTTGGGCTTTGGCGGTGTTGGTGCCGCCGGTTGGTCGGTGTCCTCCAGCTTTGGCGTAATCCCATCCGCCGGCAGCGAAGCCGCATTCACCCGCTTCAATGAGAGATTGGCATGCCAGATGAACTCCCGCTCGAACCACTGGCCGTTCACGCCGCGGTCCCGGAGCTGTATGCGTACTTCGTAGATGTCACCGTCCATCTGTTTCACTCGCCATTCGCCCAACCGCGCGTTCAACCCCCGGTCCTTCATCGAGCGTACGTGCTCGGTCATCGCCTGGAGAATCGTCGGGTAGCCCACGGCGCGGTGAGTCTGCACCATCGCCAAGGCATCCGCACCGCGGCGGTCGATCATCGGATTGATCGTCGGCGGCTTCGTCCACACGTAATAGATGGCGCCCAGCGCAATCACGCCCAGCACGACGTAATGGAGAATTTTCACCATCGAGCGCTCACCACTTGCAGTTGAGGCAGGCATATTAGGAAGCGGGCTGACGCCAAGTCAAATCTCTCGTTCCTTCTGTTCAAAACTTTCTCAGCCGCCCACGCGGCGAACTTTCTCACCCTCCCACCCACCGATTGCTTCGCAATCGATTACCCGGGACGCGCCTTTCCACGGGTCGGCCGCAGCGCGAAGGGGAAGGAGGTACATACCAAGCTTCGCTTGACCCGCTCGCTTCGATGAAAGGCTGGCGGATAGTCTTTTCCCTCCAGTGACTCGTCTGTAGGTCGAGCGTCCAAACGACACGGCAACGCCTCGGAGCTCATTTTCACTCGTCTTTAGAGTTGTGCGGGAGAAAGTCGGTATGTTAGAAGATTAAGCTTTAATTTTGTGAGGCCATTCACGACCTATGAAGTTCTTTTTGTACGCGGATAATCTTCATCCGACACAGCTTAAACGACGGGCCCCCGAACACCAGTTCCAGATGCTGGCCACGCTTCCCGATCACACGATCCAGTTTTGCCGATGGTCGTCTCAATGGCGCTGCGGACTCGCCAGCGCCGTGCCGTCGCCGGGCGAAAAAGTCTGGGGCGCGATCTTCGAATTGACGGACGAAGACGTGAAGCTGATCGACCAATTTGAGGACGACGTACCGCCGGAAGCCTTCCGTCACGTCCAGGTCACCGTGCTCAGCGAGGCCGGAGAAAAGATTCTCGTGACGACGCATGCGGCGACGCCGATCGGCAAATTCAAGCCCAAGGACCATTATCTCGATTGGGTCATCAAGGGCTTGAAGCACTGGAAGTTTCCTGAAGAAGTCATCGAACAGTGGCAAGCCTACCGGCCGCACTAGCCGGCCACCATGAGACAGTGGCCGAATAGCACATTGCAGATCTCAAATCTCACATAGAGGAGCCTATGCCAAAACCGAAATATCACATCGTCGTCTGCACCAACGCCCGGCCGCCTGGGCATCCGAAACCGTCTTGCGGGAGTTCCGGATCTGCCCAACTGCTGATGGCCTTCAATATGGGATTGATGCAGCGCGGCGTGATGCCTGGTGAAGTCCTCGTCAGCGGCTCTTCCTGTCTCGGTCCTTGCGAACAGGGGCCGACCGTCGTCGTCTATCCCGACGGGACGTGGTATTCGAAAGTGTCGGAACAAGATGTCGCCACGATCCTCGACGAGCACATCAAGGGCGGCAAGCCGGCGGCGAAACTCAACCCTGATGCAGTTTGGAAATAGTTAACTTTCGATCAATCCTTCGATTGAGGATGCTCAAATGTGGTCGGGGACAAGGCCGCAGCCAGCGAGAGGGCGAGGGATCCGCTTCTCAGTATGTTGAGCTCTTGAGCGAAGCGAGAACGAGTCTCAAGCCATTTTCAGCATCTTACGCCGTCTGGAAGTAATGGTAGCCCACTCCGCTCACCACGAACACAAGGCCCACGCTCCTGGGAGCGTGGGCTGCATGGTCATTACATGTAGCGATACTCGTACTCCACACACGGATACCAGCGGACAACTGATCCAGAAACTTCTCAAAGAGCAGGGCCACAGGGTCGCCGCCTACCACCTGGTCAAAGACGAGCCGACGCAGATCAGGGCGCGGATTGCCGAAGCCACCGTCAACGATCAGGTGCAGGCAATCATTATTAATGGGGGGACCGGGATTTCGCGACGGGATTCGACGTTCGAGGCCGTGGACGCCATGCTGGAGAAACGGCTGGATGGATTCGGCGAAGTATTTCGGTATCTCACCTATCAGGACATTGGCTCTCCGGCGATCATGAGCCGCGCGACCGCCGGCATCATCAACGGGCGAGTGCTGTTCTCCACGCCAGGATCAGAAAACGCGGTCCGCCTCGCGATGGAAAAGCTGATCCTCCCCGAACTCGGCCACCTCGTCAAAGAACTGACAAAATAGAGGTGGATGCTCGCTCGGCTCCACCAATGGGTGAAGCCGCAGGACCCTGTCACTGCTTGGAAGGAAGGAGCCGGGTTCGTTGTCAGCGTCCGTTAGTCTTGGCCGATCTTCGGTTCTTCATAGCCCATATTCGGTGGGAGCTTCGACTGCGCGTAGCGTTTGTAATGGAGCAGCAGATCGCGCACTGAGACGACGCCGATGATTTCACCGTTTCGCGTCACGCCCAGGTGGCGAATGCTATGATCGCCCATCATGTCCTGCGCCTCGTCGACCGCCTTGCCCGCGTCGATCGTGCGGATGGGAGCGGTCATGATCTTTTCCACCGTCAGCTTCCCGAGCGGCTTCCCCGACGAGACGGCGCGCCGGACGATGTCGGTATCGGTCACGATGCCGACCAGTTGCTTGCCCTTTTTCACGAACAACGATCCGACGCGAGCAGACTTCATCGTCTTCGCCGCGCTGACCACCGAAGTCGTCGGAGTGACCGACTTGGGGTTCTTCGTCATGATGCTTGAAACTGCTGTCATGATTCCCCTCCGTTATCTTTGCCGTTCTCCGTTCGAGTACCTACTCTATTCTACTCCATAAAAGCCTCTCGAAGGCTTAAAAATACTCTCCAGCTCACTCAAAACTTCAAGGTGCCTTCTATGACCATCACGCACTCGCCGCCGACTTTCACGGTTTGAATCGCCTGGCCATCGGATTCGATCTGCACCAGAATGCGCGAGGGCCGTTCGACTTCATATCCTTGCTCGATGACGATCTCGATCTTCGGGTTCATCGGCACGATGCCGTTCTGCACAAGATAGGCGCCAAGCGCGCCGCTCGCACTTCCCGTCGCTGGATCTTCGGGAATGCCAATGGCCGGAGCAAACATTCTCGAGTGCACATTTGAAAAGGGCTCCACCGTCACGGTTGTAAACGCGGTGATGCCGTTCGCTCCGAACCGGCCGCACAAGTCGACGATGGCCGACGGATCCGGATTGATCGACCGTACGGCTGTCAGCGTCCGCACGGGAACAATCAACACGGGCAAACCTGTCGACACCACCTCGAGCGGCCATTTCGTATCCGTGATCGTGTGTTTTGGAATCCCGAGCGCGGCCGCCACCTTATACAAATCTTCGGTATCGTCGATGCGCTCGAGAAATTGCGGTTCCGGCTGGGTCATCACGACGCGCATCACCCGGCCATCCCGCATCAGCAGGTCCACGGGGAACAAACCGATGTTGCATTCCTGCACCACCCGGGTCACCGGTTCCGGCGTCGCGATCAAGCCGAGCTGCGCCAGGACATGCATGGTGCCGACGACCGGATGGCCTGCAAAGGGGATCTCCTGTGTCGGTGTAAAGATTCTCAGTCGCACGACCGCTGCCGGATTGGTCGGTGGAAACACGAAGACACTTTCGGAGAGATTCATCTCCCGAGCGATTTGCTGGAGCTGATCGTCGGTCAAACCCTGCGCGTCGGGAAAGACGGCGACCGGGTTGCCACCAAAGGGCTGCGCGGAAAATACATCGGCCTGATAGAACTTCAGCGAGCGGCGCTCGGGAACCATATAGCGGGCAACTCTAGGTCATGAAAGAAGCTCATGTCAAACCAGAGATTTGCCGCAGACAGGCCTGTCGAAGGGACCGAGAACGAGTACAATTGCGCAGATGCCGACCGGGTTTCGCAGAACGCTCTCCATCGTGGCCTTCCTCAATCTCGCCTATTTCGGCGTCGAATGGGCCACCGCGGTCGTCATCGGCTCGGTGTCGCTGCTTGCCGACTCGATCGACTTTCTCGAAGACGCGGCCCTCAATGGGCTGATCCTCATCGCGGCGGGATGGAGCGCACGTTCTCGGAGTACTCTGGCCAAACTTCTCGCCGTGATCATTCTGGTTCCAGGTCTCGCCACGCTGTGGATGACCTGGCAGAAGATCGCCCTGCCTGTCCCTCCGGCACCGCTACCGCTCTCGGAGACCGGCGCCGGCGCCCTGATCGTCAATTTAACCTGCGCGCTGCTCCTCATGCGCTTCCGGCATCACGGCGGCAGCCTCGGTCTCGCAGCCTTTCTTTCGGCCCGCAATGACGTCCTGGCGAATGCCGCCATCATTGCGGCCGGGGTGGCGACCACGGCGACGCAGTCCGCCTGGCCGGACATTTTCGTCGGTCTCGGCATCGCCGCCATGAATGCAGGCGCGGCCGCGGAAGTCTATAGAGCGGCGGGCCGCGAGACCGCTCCCAGGGCCTGACGCCGGTCGGCCTTCATCATTCGTCGTACGAAGATCTCCGGATTTACTGCTGCTAGGGAAGCCTCTAGTATTCGCGCTGCAAGGGATTCCTCTAGTCTGTTTTCAGGGTTGCGCTACAGGAGAGGTGACACGGTGAATGTTAAAGTCTGGGTGCTAGGTGGGCTACTAGTCAGTGCGGCGGGGACGGTGGCGATGGCCGAAAGCGGATTTCTCCCCAATCTGTTTCCCTTCTCAGACCCTGCCGGAAAACTGCAAACGTTCAGCACGACCGGGAAAGTCGATCTGACCGGTCCGTTTTTTCAGGATCTCGGGAAGAAAAATGGCCGCAGCTGCGCCAGTTGTCATCAGCCTGGGGAAGCCTGGTCCGTCTCAGCGGCGGGCGTTGCGCAGCGGTTCGAAGCCACGCAAGGGTTGGATCCCATTTTTCGTAAAAATGACGGATCTAATTGTAATCACAATATTGACGAAACCACCCTCGAAGGTCGGCGCCACGCCTACAGCCTCCTGATCAGCCGCGGTCTGATCCGCGTCGCGCTCCCGGTGCCGGCTGGAGCAGAATTCGAGGTCGTCAGCGTGAGCAATCCGTATGGCTGCAATGAAACCTCGACCCTCTCGATGTACCGCCGTCCCCTTCCCTCGGCGAATCTCCGATTCCTCAGCACCTTGATGTGGGACGGGCGCGAATCGTCCACGCAGACCGGAACGACACCGATCGCGTTCCCGACCAATCCTCAAGACCTCCTCTCGAATTTACGGCATCAATCGGTGGATGCCACGATCGGTCATGCGGAAGCACCGACGGCGCCTTCGGCAGAACAGCAGCAGCAGATTGTGGCATTCGAGATGGCGTTGTCCACCGCGCAAGATCTCGACACGGTCGCCGGCTCGCTCGAGGCCGACACGGCCACCGGCGGACCCAAAGCAGTGGTCGACCAACCGTTCTTCATCGGTATCAACGACCCGTTGGGACTCAATCCTTTCAAGACCCCATTCAATCCCGTGGCGTTCACTCTGTACAACAACACCTGGGTCAATGCGGCTTCCGGAACTGCCCGCGCACAGCGAGCCAGCATCGTCAGAGGGCAAACGCTCTTCAACTCACGTCCGATCAATATTACGGGAGTCGGAGGCCTTAACGACGCCACCGGGCTTCCTGTGATCAAGGGCACCTGCACCACCTGTCATGACGCACCAAACGTCGGCAACCATTCGGTCTCAGCACCGTTGAATATCGGCGTGAGTGACGTCACCAGTCCGCTCGACGTCAAGTACCTGCCGGTGATCACACTCCGTCAAAAGAAGGGCGGGCACGCCGTCATCACCACCACCGATCCCGGCCGGGCCCTCATCACGGGAAAATGGGAGGACGTCGGCAAGCTCAAAGGACCGGTCCTGCGAGGATTGGCAGCGCGGGCCCCCTATTTCCACAATGGGTCGGCGGCCGACTTGAAGCAGGTCATCGATTTCTACAATGTGCGATTCTCGATGGGTCTGACCGACGCTGAAAAAGCCGACCTCGTCGCATTTTTGAACGCCCTCTAACCAGCATAGCGAGAATCGGCTTTCACGCCGATTCTCGCCAACCTGGTCCCTCCTGGTCATTGACTTGGCCGCAGCCTACCCCATATTCTCACGGCCATGGCCCGCGAGCTGGAACTGAACGTCCGTCCCATCTTTTCGACGCCTCTCCTCGTGTTCTCCATTCCCGAGGCTGAACGCCTCAATACCGAACTCAAGCGGGCGGTGCTGGCCAGGGAAGCGTCCGAACCCGCCTACCATGACCGGGAAGTGATCGGCTGGTCCTCGCCCCACGACATGTCCATGATGGAATGGGCCGGCGGGCCGCTCAAGACGTTGTTCGAGTACGTCATCCAGGTGGCCACCCAGGCGACCGAATATTCCGAACGCACGGGCAAAGCCACCCAGCGGCCACCCTGGCAGGTGGTCGAGATTTGGGCCAACGTGCAGCGGTCCGGCGGCAGCAACGGCTCACACGCGCACCCCGGGTCCTTTTGGTCCGGCGTCTATTACGTGGATGCGGGCGATATCTCGGAGAAGGAACGTCACGGCGGCGAACTGCAGCTCTTCGATCCGCGCGGCTGCCTGCCGCGGATGCTGGCCCCGTACCTGCGCTATGCGATTCCTGAACTCCATGATGCCGGGAACACGATTTCCTTCACGCCCACCACGGGACAATGCGTGATGTTTCCCGGCTGGCAGTATCATGCCGTGGCGCCCTACCTGGGGAAGAGCCCGCGGATCAGCGTCGCCTTTAATCTGGATCCGATACTGCCGAAGTAAGCGCAATTCTCCCTGCGACCTGCAAACCAATACACCCAGGTCAGCGAGAGACATCTAGTGAAGCATGGGTCTTCGAAGCGCTTAGGAAGCGGATTCGAGAGGAGGAGGAAGGGTGACGGATCCGGTGACGGCCGCCGCTCCTTTATGCAGGGCGCTCCCCTTGTTGCAGCTGTCGAGCGCCGGCTGGACGAGTTCACGATAGAGCTCCTCGACGGCACTGCGAAACTCGAGCCTCGTTGTCGTGGGATCCGCCGGCGTGAAGCGGAGCTCGAAGTCGGCGCTGATCGTCGGCATCACGGCCAGCACATAATGGTTTTCCATCCCCGGCGCGTAGGCGACGAGGCGGGCCGCGTTCGGCTCCTCCCGCCATTGGTAGACGATCGTCTGTTCAGGCGCCGCCTGCCTGTCGAGCTCTTCAAATACACAGCGGGACAGCGACAGATAGGCCCCCTG
>JBKPSD010000061.1:0-8990 GCA_046734935.1 Nitrospirota bacterium | reverse complement strand
CTGATCAACACGGCGAAGCATGCGGCCGTAAAAGAGGCGACCGTCCGCCTGAGCTGCGACAAAGGCCTCCTTCAGATCGTGGTCCGTGATGAGAGCGGCTTCGATCTCGCGAGTTCACAAGGGCCGCCAAAGACGGGCAGCGTCCTGTCCTCGAAGGTCGGCCTCGTGACGATCCGGCAACGCATGAACGCCCTGAACGGTCGCTTTAATTTCATTTCGGCGCCGAAGCAGGGAACCACCGCGACCCTTACTGTGCCGATCGGCCCGCGCGCCACAGCAGATAGGCCATAAACAGCCGTGAATAAAAAGGCTTTTAGTGGCTTCTACCTTACAAAGTGAGCCATTTTGGCCAGCTCCGTGTGAAATCTACGAAAGTGCGGGAAGAAAGGAGGGTAACAACGTCCAGCACTGGCTGCGAGCGGAGCAAGAGCTTGCGGGAAGTCTCGGTTTTTGGTGACGAATGTCCCTCCAGGAGGTATGTTTCCGGCGCAATGATTAAGGCCTGCACGCCTCAAGACGAGTCTTGATGACCTCCGGATCGCTGACCCCTTGCAACAAAAGAGAGCTAGTACCACTTTTAGAGTGGACCTCAAGGGTCCCGATATTGAGAAACCGCGCGATTGGCCCTTGCGAGAGGGTAATCTCTGCGATGTCGTCGAGCGTAACCGTCTGAATATCTTTGCCCGTATACCCGTTCCGCATCACAACTCCGTTCGAGAAGATAAGATACTGAGCCCACCGACGTAGACAGGCCGCGCACACTAGCAGTGCTAAGGCTCCAGCCACCCAGCCTTCCCATCCTGTTGCACCCTGCCACAGGATGCGCAGCCCGCGAAAGCCGGCTACAAAGCTCGCGAGATAGAGCCAGGCAAACTTGCTCCACGCCGGATATCCCTGCCATAGCAGTCTGTTCCGCGTACTCACGTCTGCGAACCTTTAAAACATGTATACTTGGACAGCCTTGACACACCAACTAAACGGTGTGACTAGAGAGGCCTCTCTCAGTGACTATCGCGCTTCGCCTGACGCCGCTTCGTGGTTGCCCGGATGTGGCCCGCGATCCCTTTAGCGCGACTCTGCGAGAGCCGACGGTTCGCTCGCATGTCCGGTGCCGACTCTGTGCTCTTGGCTATCTTCGGGAGTTTGAAGCCACGGACAGGGGAAGGTGGACTTCCCGCCTTTTTTGACCGCTTTGATCGAGCCATGAAGCCTCCTCCCAATTTGGCAATGATGCCTAATTCATATTAATGTCTTGCCGATTACCTTCCCAGTAGAGTATGTGAGACGGTGGTGTTGAGGTGCACGCTGGCGTGCCATATGCCCGCTTCCTTTCTCTCACTCAGTCATTCGGTCGTATCCTAGCCGTTCATAGTCCTCAATGCACCCTCTTTTGAGTACTCTCGCCGGATGATCCGATCCTGGGTCTGCAGAATACGGGCCACATTTGACTATCTCGCCCGTTTCGGGATGACGAAGGTAGACCGACGTACAACCACCGAGTATCAATCCCATCACTAGGATAAAGCGAACGGAAATGATGCCGATCATCACTCACTCCTCCTATATGGAGGGCCGGTATCTCAAAGGCCACTATGTGTTTGAACTATGTGGCCTGCACTTTGATCGGCCACAGGTTTTGCACAAGCCACGACAAAAGCAACACCCGGCTCCCTGAACGAGCCGCTCTTGATCCTTCCTTATACTTTTCTCGGATCTAAGCCGCACCCCGTGCAGAATGATTACCCGAGTTCCACGCTCCTGCTATATCCGCCTACTTTGGGATCCGGCGCATAAGCAGCTATTGTAAGTATGTACTTCGTTTACGCCAAGGCCTTAGTTTAAACTCAAGGTGTGACCACTACATAGGATGTGGCTACATAAACCTGAGGATCCAACTGATTAACAACTTGTTCGCGACCACGGCAAGGAACTGGTGGGACTCATCGGCGTTTGAGCGCCGCACTCTCTTCTTATACTCTATTCTCTTGCGCTCACGCTCGCCGTTGCCAGTGCGGATTCATCCCAAGTCTCGCGTTTTCTAAAACGGACCCTGAGCGGAGTGTGCTAATGACGCAGCATCAACTGTTTATAACCGCATTCTTCGTCGTTCTCCTCATACTGCTTTATCAGATGGCTATTATCTTTGCTCCCTTTCTTGTCCCTGTCCTCTGGGCGATTATCATCGCCCGGATGAGCAATGCCCTGTATTTGAAATTGGTCCATTTGCTTCGGGGCCGAGAGACGCTGGCGGCAAGTCTGCTGACGTTTGCGACCATGTTCCTCGTCGTCTTCCCAATCGTGTGGCTGACCTTTGTGCTCGTGCAAGAAACAGTCATTGCCTACCGAAGTGTGGAGGTATGGGTCCGTGCTGATGGGTTGCAACAGTTGCCGGGATACCTTGGCAAAATTCCTCTAGCTGGGCCGTTTATCCAGGAACAGCTACGGACGTTTGTGGTGGAGGGAAGTGGCTATGAAGGTTCGATCGTGGAGGGGACAAAAACGGTCGGAGCGTTTGTGCTTGGTCAAATGTCCGGTCTTGCCCGTGATGCCTTTTCTGTGGGAATTGATTTTTCCATCATGCTCTTTGCGCTGTTTTTCTTTTATAAGGATGGAGGACATCTCTTTCGACGGCTCTATCACCTCCTGCCCTTAGAAGAGCGACATAAAGAAAAGGTGTTTGTTCGGCTAGATAACACCATGAAAGCAGTCGTGAGAGGAGTTCTTGTCACCGCGCTCATGCAGGGTGTCTTAGCGGCCGTCGCCTATCTCGCTCTCGGTGTCCCCTTTGTTTTGGTGCTGGCATCGATCACCGCCCTATTCTCCCTGTTGCCAATTGGCGGAACCGCTTTGGTTTGGCTGCCGGTTGCTGGATACCTCTTTTGGTCAGGACCAATTTGGAAGGCGATTGCAATGGTGGCCTGGGGTAGCCTCGTGGTCGTAGGCGTAGTCGATAACTTTTTTAAGCCTTTACTAATCGGCCAGGGAACGCAGCTGCCAATGCTCTTTCTCTTCTTGAGCATTATCGGAGGTCTCGCAGCCTATGGCTTTATCGGGGTATTCCTCGGCCCCATCCTATTGGCGATCCTGCTTACAACCATTCACATCTATGAGGAGGAATATCAAATGAAAAGGATCCGTATTCCAAAGCCCGGGACTGCTGCATGAAGAATTACCAGACGCGGACATAGCCTCATGGAACAGATGATTATCATTGAATTTCAGCTGTCGTCATTCCAGTACTGGAAATATGTCGACATCTAAGCGTGTTCCCTTTGTCGGTGAGTCGGCCGTCTCACTAAACCTGGCCGCCCCGCTAGAATTTCGACCATGATGATCCAGCCGATCACCACTTTGCTCAGGACGACGGCGATCACGAGACCCTCGCCACTCTGATTAGAATCTCTATCCTTTTTCTTGTCTCATGGGCATGTTTAGTGAACGGTCGCTCGGAGACCGTGGATAGGAGCGCTCGGCACTGCCGCGCTATTTACGTTGGAAGATGGGCAATCGCGCTGGATCTGGGAGGGCCGGCGTTGACCTCAATGTATGGAGCCGCGTCATCACTGATGGCTATTTTAGTGTGGGTCTATAACTCCGCCCTGATTTTCTTCCTGGGTGCCGAGTTTACATACGTGTATGCGCATCAGCTTGGTTCCCGTCGTCCTGACACAGCCGGTAAGGCGATAAACTTGTGATCTGGCGGGCCTTTCCCTGATCAGCACAATGGTCAGTTTTATACAGTTTGGCTCCCCGCCGCCGGTCTACCATGCCCGCATGATCACGAGGGTTTTCACTAGTGCTCCATTTTCAGTTTGTACTTACTGATTCTTTTATCTCATCAACTGAGGCGAGGGGGCCGCATATGAACCCTTCGAAGAATAATGGAAACTTAAGGGCAGACTTCGCCTCTGAGGACATCGAGGTCAGCGCGGAGCGAACGGCACATGCCACCCTGAAACACGGGAAGCGTGTTCTGGAACAGAAACTCGCCGAGCGCACTCAGGAGTTAAACCGTTCTCTGGTGGATGTCCGGTCCCTGACGGCCGCGCTCGATGCTGCCCAGCAGTCTGAACGCACCCACCTAGCAACAGAGTTGCACGACTATCTGGCGCAGTTGCTCGTGCTCGGCCGTATGAAACTTGGACACCTGCAACGACTCCCTCTGCCTTCAACGGGCGATGCGATCGTCCAAGAAGTCGATGACGTGTTCGCTAACGCCGTGGAGTATTGCCAAACCTTGATGGCAGAGTTGAGTCCACCTATCCACTGAGAATACGCTTCTTGACCCGCTGTGCCTAAAGAAGTAGGCTTCACTGTATTAACCATGGGGAAAGAGTCGAAATCATGAATACTCATAGCGTCTATTTTTACGAAGACGATACGTTTTTAATCGATAATGTGGCGGACTTCGCGAAAAAAGGTCTTGAGCAGCAGGAAAAGGTCATTATTGTGGCCACTGAACAGCATCGCGGGGACCTAAGAGCGAAACTGACCGACCAGGGAGTCGGCCTTTCTGGACCTATGCGACAGAATTATGTGACATTGGACGCGTCTGCCACCCTAGCATTATTCATGCAGGATGGCTGGCCGGACGAGCGCTTGTTCTTACAAGTCATCGGTCGGATCATTGAATCAGCTGGGGCCAACAAACCTGTGCGAATTTATGGCGAAATGGTGGCGGTTCTGTGGGCGGAAGGAAACACTCTCGCGGCCATTCATTTAGAGAGACTGTGGAATAAGTTGGGATCCCTACGAGACTTCTCGCTTCTTTGCGGATATCCTGCTTCGGGATTTAATGGCTCAGAATTGGATTTTGCTTTTCAGGAAGTCTGCGCCTGTCACTCTACGGTAGTGGGCTGCCGACATACCTAAAGTTGTCAGAATCTATCGGTACCAAGGATATCGCAGAATTAATCGTACTATCCCGAAGTTCGAGGATAATCCCTTCCGACGAGGAATAACCCTCGGGGCTTTCTACAAGTGTTAGTTCGGCTCCCCTTACTTCGGATGCTCGACGACCACACCACCGTACGATAAACCGTGCGCAGTGTTTTACAAGGCTATCCCAACATCGAAGTGGACGCTCTTGCTCGAGTGCAAGATCTGTAACCAGCAACCCCGATCACAGCCCATGAAAGAGTAACTTCGGTAGGTAACACGGTTCAACCTACTTCCCCCGAACCGCAAGAATTGTTTCGTGTAGCCTGTCGACAGCAGCCTCTTTGTGGATGAATGCTGACGCACCGGCGTTGGTCATCGCTCTTTCCACTTGTTCAGCGCCATGGACTGACATCCCGATGATCAGCACGTCGGGATAGTCAGATTTGATGCGCTTCGTAACTTCTATGCCATCAATGTCCGGCATGGTCACATCCATCAGAATCACGTGAGGCTTAAATCGAGCGGTGAGCTCGATGGCTTCCTTCCCATTGCTAGCTTGACCGACCACGTGGATGTCTTCGTAAGCAGCCAATAGGCTGCATAGACCTTGACGCACCATTGCATGATCGTCCACGACGAGTAATAGCACCTTCCCGACGGGAATTGAGGATGTCTGTGAGCCGTTTGGCTCTGTAGTCCCGGTCTCCTGTGTGCGCAAGGCTTCGGAATCGGCAGGCATCTCAGTGGAACTAGGGGTGATAGGGAAGATTAGTTTTGCCACCGTACCATTGCCCGGAGATGATTCGAGCTCAAAGCGTCCACCCAGAGAAATCATCCGCTCGCGGATGCTAAAGAGACCATACTTGTTATCTGTCTCTGCGGCCTGTTTCGCCAAAACTGTAGCGGAGGGATCAAATCCTGCCCCTTCATCAGCCACAGTGATGTAGAGCACGTTGTCTTTGCACTCTAAGACCACTGCCGCCTCTGTCGCCTGAGCATGCTTGATACAATTGAGTAATAATTCCCGTATTGACTGAAAGAGAAGGAGCGCTTGATCCTCCGGTATTGGAGGGATGTGTGTCATGAGTTTCAGAGTGACGACGAGGTCACGCTCCAACATTTGCTCCGCTAGCCAAGGGAGCGCCATTGCCAAGCCAAACTCCTGTAGAACTGGTGGGCTCAGCTGCGCCACAAGTGAACGGGTGTAGGCCAACGCTTTGTCAGTGGTCGCTTGAATCTCGTCGAGGAGACGAGCCAGTGGTGCTTCCATGTGGTGTTTCTTGGCGAGACCGATCTTGATGCGGTTGAGCGCCAGCATTTGCCCGAGATAGTCGTGCAGTTCCCCTGCCAGACGTTGCCGCTGCTTCTGTTCCGATAAGTTCAATTGTGCTGCCAAAGCGCGGAGCTGTTGCTGCGATTGCACGAGTTCAGCCGTACGGCTTTCGATTAGCCGCTCCAAATCTTCGGCGAACGCTCGCAAGCGTTGTTGGCTCTCTTTGAGAGCGAGTTCAGTTTGCTTACGCTCGGTAATTTCACGAATGATTTTAGAGGCTCCAATAATCTGGCCCGCTTGATTTCTTATGGGCGAAATGGTGAGCGAGACGTCGATGAGTGTCCCGTCCTTCTTCCGACGTACGGTTTCATAGTGGTGGATCCGCTTTCCGGCTCGGAGGCGGGTCAAGATCTCGCCTTCCTCCGCCTGACGTTCGACAGGAATCAAGCGGAGAATCGATTGACCGATTATTTCCTCGGCGGTGTATCCAAACATGCGCTCAGCACCAGGATTCCAGCTTGTAATTACGCCTTCGAGAGTCTTGCTGAGGATAGCATCGTCGGCGGAGGTGACAATCGAGGCGAGGTGGAGACTAAAAGTGTCCTGATTCATCTCATCCATGGCGGTAGGCACACCCTACAAGGCAGGCATGCGGTACAAACCCTAACGATTTGTCTCGGATCCCATCGGCGAGTATGCAATCGCCGATTATACGCCTAAAGGCAGGAATGCTTTGTACTATTTGGCCTACATGGAGAGCAGGTGATTGATCTTGACGCAGACGGCCCGCGAGAGGGGTTGGAGCTGAAGAAAGGTGCTCCATCCAAGTCGGCTGTGTCTTTTTAAGCCTGCCGCTTCTTCTGATACGCCACTTTCTGTAAAGGCTTGATGGGATGGAGCCGGCGACCCGGATTGAACGGTCGACCTGCGGTTATGAAAACGATTCGCTGCCGTCTCTCTAAGAGATGCCCACGAGTAGGCCGCCATACTAGTCATGCAGCCGCGAACGTGCGCATCCAGTAGGTAATGACTTCGCCGGCCTGATTCGTTGTGAGATCGGGGAACGCATGGCGCAGTTTCAGCCGAATTTCGAACATATTTGTGACCCCACTCTTGCGCAGTTGGCTCAAGAACATCAGGCACGCCAGGAGCCGGTCCTCAGTTAGAAAGTCCGGTTTGTTAGTGTTCACCATCTAAATCCACCTAAATCCACGGCTTGCTAGTGCAGCAACAGTTGCAGATGACAGCATTGCGCCAATTGCTATCATAATCCCGACAAATAGTAAAGGAGCTTGTGTCCGCTCGAGTTCTTAAGGTATCATCGCCGCCCCATGGCTTCTAAACCTAAGGTCCTGTATTTACGAAATGTACCTTCTGATGTCGTCAACAAATTGAAGGCCGCCGCTGCCTTGAGCGGAGGACAAAGCATCCAAAACTACGTCCTCCAACTGCTCCTTGAACACGTCGCTGAGCTTGAACGCAAAGGCCAATTGCCGAAAGGCAAAGGGTTGTAAGGCTAAAAAAAAGCGCCATCCAAAGCCTTCTCGTTCACGTTTACCAGGACAGAACCAACCAGCTTTCTGAACGGTGAATCGCCGATGCCACCCGTTTAGGCGGGAAACTCAAGAAGGTGGACGCCGGGGGGGCAACAAGGCGAGGAGTACTATAATGAAAGTTGCGATCGCAAGAAAAAGTGCGCTTGTCATATGAGGTATTGTGGCACTCAATCTCGACTAATATGGGGCGTGTGTGATTTGTACTCGCTGGTCGGCTTCCCAGATAATCTTGCTCGAATACCCGCCTCGTCGGGGGTCCCTTCCCTGACCAAGAATCAGCGACACTACAAGGACATCTGTTTTGATGCTTTGCCTGCCCCAAGGAAATTACGAAAGTGGAGGAGTGAGCTTTGAGGCGGCGGCGCTAAGCATTGACGGATTGTTAATGCAAACTTGTTGGATCGTGCAATAGAGATCGTTTATATCGTGTTTTGATACCACTGCGACGGCGCCTGCCTTGATAATGGCATTCGTGTGCTGAGGATCCTCAACCGCAGACAGTCCAATAACTACCGTATCCTTCCAAGAACTTTTGATGGCAGAGGTCGCTTCAATGCCATTCATCCTCGGCATATTTATGTCCATCAGAATGACATGAGGGCGACAGAATGCCATTAGATCAAGCGCCTGCTGCCCATCGCTGGCTTGTCCCACGATCCGGATACCATGATAATGGGCTAGTAGACTTCGCACGGCTGCACGGATGGCCACGTGATCGTCGACTAGCAGGATGCGACATGTGTTCATGACGCTAGCTCCTATGGTTACAGCTAATACAGAAAGCATGTGTCGCATGCTAGTAGTAAAATTCCTAGCGTTGGTCCTGAATCTCATTGGGCGTCGAGTAACCGCCGACTGTTTGCGTGGCGACGAGCCAAATAGATTGCCAGCCTTAACAATCTCTTTCGTGGATTGACTAAATGGACGATAAGTCCTGCCTGCACTTTCAACCACGCCCTCATGCTTGTAGGACCGGCATGTCGCGGCTGGCACCGTTCGCGAGGACTTCCAGCGGTTAGTTGGTGAAGGAGTCGCAGGCGTTGGACGCTTGAAAACGATGAAAGAGATTACGAACCGGATTCGGGAAGGGATTGTTCCTGGAGATCCGGTGGGTTCGGACTGCCGGATGAGATTCGCGGTATCGGGCGTACGACGATTCAGATTTGCTATTATTTGGCGGAAATGTCTCGAAACACGAGGATCGCGCCTTGTTTCGAGGGATACACGGAAGTTTCGTACCATCGTTCAGCAGGAGCCAGAAAGAAATCATACTGAGTGCT
>JBKPSD010000060.1:0-35867 GCA_046734935.1 Nitrospirota bacterium | reverse complement strand
GTCCAAAAACCCGATCAGCGCGTCCACGGTGCCCTTGACCTCGTCGGGATAGGGATCGTTCATCGCCACGATGCGCTCCGGCAAACTGTGGGCCGTGAAGAGGACGGTGACGTCAGGGCGGACGGCGGAAGGAAACTTCCCGAGACCCTGGCGGATGCTGCCGACCAGGGCAGCGATCAGCTTTGGATGCCGGTTCCAACTTCCGACATAGCTCATGGAACGTCGGGTGTTCAGGAGCTCCTGCGCTTCTTGGACTTTCTTGCGATAGGCGCCGGTGCTCAAGGAGGACTGTTGGGGCGCCATGCAGAAGCCGATGATATGTTCGGGATCATCCGACAGAAGACTCGCGAAGGTGTCTTTGATGAACGGATGCCAATGGCGTAGACCGACGTAGACGCGGTAACGCCCTTGCGCCGGCTCATTCAGGCGCGCTTCGAGCTTTTTCGCGATGCTGAACGTCATGCCCACCGCGGGAGATTTTCCGCCGGTTGCGCGATAACGCGCTGTAATCTCGGCGACGAGCTCAGGGGGGGTCGGGCGGCCGCCGCGGACGTCCAGGAGGAACGGTTCTACATTCTCCAGACAGTCGGGTCCGCCCATGGCCATGAGCAGGACGGCAATCGGCTTGGAAGAGGACGGCGCCATTGGGTCGTTTTGATAGATTACCGCTGACTCAGCTTATGGATCATATTGATGGCGGCTTCGACGTGGGCGATGGGCGTTGTGGGCAAAATCCCGTGGCCAAGATTGAAAATATGTCCCTTGCGGCCTTCGGCACGACGCAAAATGTCTTCCACCCTGCGTTCAATCTCATGGAGCGGGGCATAGAGGGCAACCGGATCCAGGTTGCCTTGTACGGCGCGATCATAGCCGATCATGGCCCATGCCTCGTCGAGATGCACGCGCCAATCAACGCCAATGACATCGCCTCCGGCTTCGCGCATCTGGCGGAGGATCGACGTCGTGCCGGTGCCGAAGTGGATCATCGGCACGCCTTCGCGTTTTAATCCCTCGAAGATCAGTTGGACGTGGGGTTTGACGTATTCGGCATAGTCGCCCGCGGACAGACAGCCGACCCAGCTGTCGAATAACTGAATCGCTTGGGCGCCCGCCGCGATTTGGCGGCGAAGGTATCCGGTCACCACACGCGCCAGTGTATCCATCAGCTGATGCCAGGCCTCCGGCTCACGATACATCATGGATTTCGTCAAAACGTAATTTCGCGACCCGCTCCCTTCGATGGCATAACTGGCAAGCGTGAACGGGGCGCCGGCGAATCCGATGAGAGGCACGCGGCCGCGCAGGGCCTCTCGCGCCTGCCGAATCGCCTCGGCGACGTACTGCAATTCATCTCCATCGACGGGCTTCAGTCGTGCGACGTCTGCCCGCTCACGCACCGGATTGTGGATGACCGGTCCCTCCCCTTCGGCAAATTCGAGGTTCAATCCCATCGCCTCAAGCGGCAAGAGGATATCGGCGAAGATGATCGCGGCGTCCAAGGGAAACCGGTCGATCGGCTGGAGGGTGACTTGTGCGGCCAATTCTGGCGTCTTGCAGAGGTCCAACATGGAATGTTTCGCCCGAAGGGAACGGTATTCGGCCATATACCGTCCGGCCTGCCGCATAAACCATACGGGGGTGCAGTCGACCGGTTCCTGCCGGCAGGCCTTGAGAAAGCGATCGTTCATAGGCGGGGCATTCTAACAGGATGAGGGCCCGATGCGCATCATCAGCAGGCCGATCCCGAATGACGGTGTCGAAGTCCGCGAATTTTCGTTCAAGTGGACAGGCGTGCCTGTTCCGCTACAATTAACAAGGAGTTGAGCAGCCCCCTATCATTCGAGGAGATTTAATGTATAATGGTCTTCCATCGTCCAGGGCCTTTCACGGAGCTTCTAGGATCGCCTTGGATTTTGCAGCCCGCCTCGTGATCCACCATCAAGTGCCGAGGCCTTACTGAAATTGCTGCTGCGTGTGTGCCCGGCAGAAACCGGGCCTTAATGGAGGTAAATCCGAATGTCCGATGTGCGTACTCTTCAACCGACCAAGGCGCAAGACCTGTGGTTTACGATTGTGCGATGGTTCGACTCCTGGGCCGGCCTCGAGTACATGAAGACCGACGGCGTCCCGAAGATGGACTGGCTGCGATGCATCCCCATTATCGCCGTCCACGCCATGTGCCTGGGCGTGATCTGGGTCGGCACGAGTTGGACTGCCGTCGCCGTCGCCGTCGCCTTTTATTTCGTGCGAATGTTTGCGATCACTGGCTGGTATCACCGCTATTTCTCGCATCGCACATTCAAGACGTCCCGTACCGTCCAGTTTGTGTTTGCCGTCCTCGGCGGATCCTGCGCGCAGCGCGGGCCGTTGTGGTGGGCAGGGCATCATCGCCATCACCACATCGCCTCGGATACCGCCGGTGACGTGCACTCGCCGCGCCAGGGCGGGTTTCTGTGGTCACACATCGGATGGTTCACATCGCAGACGCATTTTGCCCCGCGTTTGAAAGGCATCGCCGACTTTGCCAAGTATCCTGAGCTGCGTTTTCTCGACCGGTTTGACATTCTCGTTCCGACGATTGCCGGCTTTGCGATGTTCGGATTCGGCAAACTGTTGGAGATTTATGCGCCGCAACTGGGAACGAATGGCCCTCAAATGCTCATTTGGGGCTTCTTCATCTCCACCGTCGCGTTGATTCACGGGACGTGCACGATTAACTCGCTTTCGCATGTGTACGGATCCCAGCGCTACGACACGGGCGATGACAGCCGCAATAATTTTCTGCTGGCGTTGATTACCATGGGCGAGGGCTGGCACAACAACCACCATTTTTATCCGGCGTCGACATGCCAGGGATTCTACTGGTGGGAAATCGACATGACGTACTACTGCCTCAAAGTCATGGAGTGGCTGGGGCTCGTATGGGACGTCCGGAGCGTGCCCGTCTACGTGCGGGAACAGAAAAGCAAGGAAGAGACAATTGGCGTGCCGTTCACTGCGTTGGAAAGTTAAGTCATCCCAGGTCTACACCCAATCCGATTCCTCCTCGTTCCGCCGCTCCGCGGCCTGTCCCGCCAACGCCGCTCGAATCCGCCGGCTCTGCTGATCGATGACCGCCAGGTCATGGGTCGGCACCAGCCAGGCGTCTCGCGGCTCCAATTCGAATCGATAGTGATTCGAGCCTAACGAGAACCATTCCACGTAAGGGTGCGGAACAAGGTTGGGATGCGGATCAAATGAGATCAGGTTCACGGATCCGATTTGCGGATTCTCGAGATCACCGATGACCTGGCCCGCCAAATCCTCGTCTTCAAAACGGCTGTTGCGAAACTCAATGACCTGCCCGGCAATGTCGGCTTTGAAATCCCCTCTGAGATAGAGATCGACGGGGCCGACGGCTGCAAACACGATGCGGCCGACGACGGTGCCCTTTTCGCGGTTGTCGAGAAATCCTTCCTGCACCCAGCGACCGTTTCCGAACTTTTGAGCCATGGTTCCTCCGTTTGTTATGCCGGCTCCGTGGCGCCCGCAACTTCCTCGACGGGCGTAACAAAGGCGCCCATCAGGACCGCCGTCAAAATTAACCCGCTGCCGATCCAACCTTGGACATCCATCGTTTCTCCAAGAAAGTACCATGACAGCCAGGCCGCATAGGCCGGTTCGGCGGCAAAAATCAGGGCGACCTGCTGAGCGGGAATCAACTGCTGGGCCCACATCTGCACGGCGAACGCACCCGTCGCGAATACACCCGTGACGATCAGGCCGATGAGAAGCGTCGCTGACGGCACAAAGGCTTCGCCAGGTGCTTGCTCCAAAGCCATCAACGGGAAAAACAGCAGCGTCATCGCGGTCATCTGCCACAGCAGTAAACTCGGCGCATCGAAGAGACGCGTATAGCGTTCAAGACAGACAATGTGAGCGGCAAAGGCCACGGCACAGCCGATCGTCATGACGTCGCCAGCATTCATCGTCGCGCTGGGTTTCACGAGCAGCCATAGGCCGGCTGTAGCGATGATGGTCGCCGCAATCACACGACGATCAAAGCGTCGCAGCATCAAGGGCACGATGATGACGTACAAGGCGGTGAGAAATGCGCTATTCGATGCGCTGGTGTAATGCAGTCCGACCGTTTGAAGGGCGTAGCCAAAGAACAGGTACACGGTTGCGATGCCGCTGGCGGAGAGAAGCGCCCGTTCCCGTCGTAAGCGATATCCTGCGGTCACAAACCAAGCGGCAATCAGCAAGGTGCCAATCAGGAAGCGCAGACTCAAAAACGACAACGGCGGCATCTGGTCCAAGGCCGCCTTGGTTGCGGGAAACGTCGCACCCCAGACAAAAGTGGTCAGCAGCAGTGCGAGACGAGGCATGAATCTGGAAATGGCGAGTGGCAGCGATAGCGCTGGAGCGCGTCCGTTACCATCTCGTTAGGGCTTACAGAGGGGGCAGCGCCGGAGGTCAGTCGGTCCAGCCTGTTCCATGGCGGCGAGCGCGCGCTCCTTGTCCGGGTAATCGTACCAACCGCCTCCCCAGTAATCCGTCGAAGTTTGTGAGGAGGGCACTTCCGAGCATCGATCCCGGTGCAACGTCACCCGGTCGATCGAGTGGGCCACGTGAATCCAATACGTCATGGATGTATCGTAACGGCTGGAGAGCGGGGAGGTCCTGTCCTTCGTCTAAGGAAGGAGCTGCCATTCGTCCTTTTCTATGAACACTTTGACACCCGTTTCCAACTTTTTGACGTCGTCCTTCTCAAACAGGCGGAAGTACCGCTCGATGCGATCGTCGTCATCGATGCGCTCCTCCTGCATCATGCCGTTGTGACCTTTATAGCGTCGAATCAACACCGCCATCCCACATCCTCCTCGTCAAGCGCGGATATCCCCTAGTCTTCGAACCAGGCAGGTGTGTTACAATAAGGCATACTTTGACGGATGGTCAAGGGCGCTCACCGCGTTATTAAACCGCGAACTTCTCGGGGGACGCATGCCACTCTACGAATACCGCTGCCGGCGCTGTGAGAAGCAGTTTGACGTGACTCAATCGGTCCACGCCCGTGCGGAAGACACCGTGTGTCCGTATTGTCAGGAGCAGGACGCCACGCGGTTGTTCTCCTCGTTCGCCTCAACGGTCAAGGGTGATCACAAGCCCGGATTCAAGGAAATGAAAGCGTACGACATGTTGAAAAACCGTTCCGCCGGTTTCTCGAAGCTTCCCCCGTTGTTCGGCGCTAGAAGTGCGCCTCCCGCCATCCAGGATGTCTTTTCCGGCCCGGAGACTCCCCCGCAGACTCCGGACAAGACGGGAAATTGATTCGCTCGCATGGACTTTGTGACCCGCCCGTTCGCCGCCCTCAACCGACGCCGGTCAGGTATTTTGCCTTCTCTTTTTCTGCTCTATGCCTGCGGCCTTTCCATGGTCATCGGAGCGGCGCTGCCGCCCTCGAGCCGAGCTGAGACTTCGGGCAATCTCATCATCGTCGGAAACGGACCGGAACTCAGCACCATCGAATCCCTGGCGCGCGCATTCGAGAAGGCCAACCCCCGTGCATACGTCGACCTCGTATGGGATGACCATTCAAAGCCCGTTGAGATGCTCAAAGCGGGCGAGGCCCATATCGCAGTCACCGGATCAGAGGATTCCTCGCTCACAGCGACGCAGATCGCGTGGGACGGCATCGGAATTCTGGTGCATCTTTCCAATTTCACGAAAGAGGTCACGAAGCAGCAGGTGGCGGACATTTACTCCGGCAAGGTGAAGGAATGGTCGGAGCTGGGCGGCCCCGAGACGAAAATCTTGTTGATCGACCGGCCGAAAAATCAGAACATTCGCGACGCCTTCGAGCGCCAGCTCGGGATCGACGGCAAGATTCCGGAGAATGCCAAAATCATTGCCAAGGATGACAAAGTCATCAAGACCGTGGTGGGAACGCTACCCCCCCTGTCAGCCATCGCCTATATTTCCCTTACCCAAGGCCTGGCCGTCGTGACGAGCGGGGTGGCGGTCCGGCTGCTGCCCGTCGACAAGGTTGAACCGGAAGTTCCGACGGTGAAGGACGGACGGTACCCCTTGAGGCGGCCGGTCCTGCTGCTGTCGAAGAAAGATCCCAATCCCCTGGTCGACGCGTTCGGGCAGTTCGCGCAATCGCCTGCTGGTCGGCAAATTATCGCAGAGACCTATATCCCGTTCGACCGCAAATAATCCTGCCTCATCGTTGAAGGGAGGGCTGTATGGAGACCTGGCGATCATCAATCTACCTCATGGGGCTGATCGGGCTATGCCTAATGTCAGTCGGGGAACCCCGCGCTGAAGAACCACCTCCCGGCGACAAGGGCGCCATCGTAGAGGGAGCCGGCTTTACACTCTACGACATGGAATCCATCAAGGGATCGGATGCAGAGCGGGTGGAACGCGATCCCGTGTGCGATCGATCGAAGCGTCCTAAGATTCACAAAGTGGAGCCTGACGAAGCCAAACCGGGCCAAAAAGTATTGATCAAAGGGGAGAACTTTGGAACCAAGGAGTGCTTCCACGGCGTCGCCTTCAGCGCGGCGGGACCGATGAAGATCGATTACAAGTTCGTCAACGACACCACAATCGAAGCGACGGTTCCGGACGTGAAAGCCGGCATGTCGTTTATTGATGTCGTGGCCGGCGGCGGCAACGCCCGGTCAAAAGGATTTTTGGTGCAGGCAAAGTAGTCCGCAGGGAGGCGAAGAAGGGCCCGCAAGCCCAGCCCTTCTTCGCCGGGCGCTCCCCGGTTTCTTCTCCCTCCTTCCCTCGACATTCTTTTTGATCTTATGCTAACTTACGCCCCTTTGGGCCCCTCTCGTAGAGAGCAGCGCGTGCCAATTCCGGAACAGGAACGGGACATGTTTAAAAAGATTCTGGTGGCCAACCGCGGTGAGATCGCCATGCGGATCATCCGCGCCTGCCGCGAATTGAACATTGCGACCGCCGCGATCTATTCCGAGGCCGATTCAACCGGCATCTACGTCAAGAAAGCCGATGAAGCGTACGTCGTCGGCCCGGGGCCGGTGAAAGGATTCCTGGACGGGCGGCAGATTGTGGAACTGGCTCTTCGCATCGGTGCCGACGCGATACATCCCGGATACGGCTTCCTTTCGGAAAATGCCGACTTCGCCGAGCGGTGTCACGCCTCCGGCATCACGTTTATCGGGCCCTCGCCGGCCGCGATCACATTGATGGGCAGCAAGGTGAAGGCGCGCGAACTGGCGGAATCCGTCGGCGTGCCGATCGTGCCTGGAACGAAGGGCGGAGTCACCGACGCCAAAGCCGCCGTGGCCTTCGCAAACAAGGTCGGCTACCCTGTCATCATCAAAGCGAGCGCCGGAGGCGGCGGGCGAGGCCTTCGCGTCGTGCGCTCGGATGCGGAACTCCGCGACAACATGGAAGTGGCTTCCCGGGAAGCGCAAGCGGCGTTCGGGGACGGCAGTATCTTTGTCGAAAAGTATATCGAGCGGCCCCATCACATCGAATTTCAGATTCTGGCCGACCGGCACAAGCACATCATTCATCTCGGAGAACGTGATTGCTCCATTCAGCGCCGGCATCAAAAACTAATTGAAATCGCGCCTTCTTTGATCCTCACGCCGAAACTGCGCAAGGAAATGGGCGAAGCCGCTATCACCATTGCCCGCGCGGTCAATTACGACAATGCCGGTACCGTCGAGTTCCTGCTCGACCAGGACGGTCAGTTCTACTTCATCGAGATGAACCCTCGGTTACAGGTGGAGCATACGGTCACCGAACAGATCACCGCGATCGACATCGTCCGGAACCAGATCTCGATCGCAGCCGGCAAACCGCTCGACATCCGGCAGCAGGACGTCACTCTGCAGGGGCACGCGATCCAGTGCCGGATCAACGCGGAGGACCCGCGCAACAATTTTCTGCCCTGTACCGGAACGGTGACCGCCTATCTGTCGCCGGGCGGCATCGGTGTCCGGATCGACGGCGCCGTCTACAAAGACTACACGGTGCCGCCGTATTACGATGCCTTGCTGGCGAAACTCACGGTGCGCGGCCGGACGTGGGAAGAGACTGTCAGCCGCATGCGGCGTTCGCTCGAAGAATACGTCCTACGCGGGGTCAAGACCACGATCCCGTTCATGAAGGCCATCATGCAGGAGCAGGATTTTCTCGCCGGACGTTTCGACACCTCGTACCTGGAGACTCACCCCGACCTCTTCACGTATGACGAATTGGAGCAGCCGGAAGATCTGGTGCTCGCGATTTCCGCCGCAATTGCGGCCTACGAAGGATTGTAATACCCGACGGCGGCTCCTCATTCTGAGACAAGATCAATGGCGACCAAACGATCCAGCAAGCGGCCTGCGCCGAAGAAGCGCTCGACGGGCGAGGTTTCCAAGGTGTTCTCTCGGTCGCGAACGCTCGACATTCAACCGTCCGCCGGCAAGCCGATTTTGATCACCGACGTCGCGCTGCGCGACGGCCATCAATCCCTGCTGGCCACCCGCATGCGTACGGAGGACATGCTGCCGATCGCCCAAAAGCTTGACGCTGTCGGCTTCTGGTCGCTGGAAGTCTGGGGCGGCGCGACCTTCGACACCTGTCTCCGTTTTCTGAAGGAGGACCCCTGGGAGCGGTTGCGGGCGCTGCGCGCGGCGATGCCGCATACCAAGCTGCAGATGCTGCTAAGGGGACAAAATCTCGTCGGCTACCGCCATTACGCCGACGACGTGCTTGAGCGGTTCATCGAACGTTCGGCGGCGAATGGTATCGACGTCTTCCGTATCTTTGATGCGTTGAACGACGTGCGCAACGTCGACCGGTCAATTCGAGAGGTCAAGGCCTGCGGCAAGCATGCCGAGGCGGCGATCAGTTACACCGTCAGTCCGGTGCACAACATCGACCGCTACGTCGACTTAGCCAAGCAGCTCGAAGATCTGGGCACCGATACGCTCTGCATTAAGGACATGGCCGGGCTGCTGGCGCCGCTGGATGCCTACCATTTGGTCCGGCGGCTCAAGGCTGCCGTCAAAGTGCCCATCCATCTGCACTCGCATTACACCTCCGGAATGGCGTCGATGTCTGCCCTCATGGCCATCCTCGGCGGACTCGACATGCTCGATACCGCCATGTCGCCGTTGGCTGGAGGCACATCGCATCCGGCGACCGAGACCATGGTCGCCAGCCTGCACGGCACGCCTTACGATACCGGGCTGGCGCTCGAGTCGCTGTTGCCGATCACCGATCACTTCAGGACCGTCCGGCGGCGCTATCGCCAGTTTGAGAGCGATTTCACGGGCGTCGACGTAGAGATTCTCACCTCGCAGATCCCCGGTGGCATGCTCTCGAACCTCGCCGCGCAGCTGTCAGAGCAAAACGCGCTCGACCGGATGAGGGAAGTCCTGGATGAGGTGCCGCGTGTGCGGAAGGACATGGGCTACCCGCCGCTGGTGACACCGACGAGCCAGATCGTCGGCACGCAGGCGACTTTGAACGTCCTGACCGGCGAGCGCTACAAGGTCATCACCAACGAGACGAAGAACTATTTCCTCGGCCTCTATGGCCGCGCTCCCGGGCAGGTGGATCGAGAAATTATGGCCCGCGCAATCGGAGATGAGGAACCAATCAAGACAAGGCCGGCGGATCGCCTGGACCCCGAATTGGACGCCGTCAATAAGGATCTTCCGCCGTCGGCGAGCACGGTCGAAGACCAACTTTCCTTCGTGCTATTCCCCGCCATCGCACGGGACTTCTTCGAAGCGCGCGAGAAAGGCGATCTGGTGCCCGAACCCCTCGAGGCGACGTCCGCGAAAGGGCCGGCGGTGGCGGGCGAGCTGCATTTGGCCCCTGTCGAGTTCAACGTCACCGTCCACGGCGAAACCTACCACGTGAAGGTCTCGGGATCCGGCCGGAAGACCGAGGGCCGCAAGCCGTACTACATCCGCGTGAACGACAAGCTGGAGGAGGTGTCGCTAGAGGCCATTCAGGAGGTGCTGGCAGGCGTGCCTGAGGCTCCCGAGACCGGTAAAGGCACAACCCCAAAGCGGCCAAGGCCTTCGAAACCGGGCGACGTGGCGCCGCCCATGCCGGGCCGGGTCGTCAAAGTGCTCGTCGCCAAGGACCAACTCGTCAAGGCCGGCGATCCTTTGTTGATCATCGAGGCGATGAAAATGGAAAGCCGCGTACCCGCCCCGCTTGACGGCAAAGTCAGCGCAATCCTCGTGACGGAAGGCGAGAACGTCAAAACGGATGAGACGGTCATCCAACTCGAATAGGGCCGTCCGGCGTTGGGTCGTCTCTTCGCTTGCGGCAGTGCTCATGGCGGCTTGCTCTTCTCCTCCTCCAATGCCTCCGCACTTCGAAGCGTTTGAACGTTTCCCCATTCATACCACCCAGGTCAAGGGCGAGCACCTCGCGTACCTGGATGTCGGTGAAGGCCGTCCCGTGATTGTGATCCACGGCTTCGGCGGATCGATGTGGCAATGGGAACATCAGCAAGTGCCCCTATCCTCGGCATTTCGGCTGCTGACGCCAGACCTCATCGGTTCCGGATTGTCCGCCAAGCCGGATATCGAATATCGACCGGATGAAATGCTGGACTACTTCGTCGCGTTCATGGACGCGCTGAACATTCAACGAGCGGCGCTCGTCGGCAACTCGATGGGTGCCGGACTCGCCATCGGGATGGCGCTTGAACATCCTGATCGCGTCTCGAAGCTCGTGCTTATCGACGGGTTTCCTGCTCACGTGCGTGAACGCTTAACCAGCCCATCGATCCAACGGGCGTTGGATACGCCGGCGCCGTCGTGGCTTGCCTCATTGGGTAACTGGCTGTTCGGCAGCCTTATTATCGAATCCGTCTTGAAGGAGATGGTGCACAACCCTGCACTGCTCACGCCGGCGGTGGTCGAGCGTTCCAACCGCAACAGGCAACGTCCTGGTGTGATGAGGCCGTTGATGACTGCCCGTGGCACGCTGCCCTTGTGGGAAACCGGCTATGCCAAGCGCATAGGACAGATTCGCCATCCGACGCTGATCGTGTGGGGCGAAGAAGATCGCGTGTTTCCCATTGCCGTCGGCGAAGAACTGCACCGTACGATCACCGGATCCTCTCTCGTGCGGATTCCCAACGCGGGGCATATTCCTCAATGGGAACAACCTGATCTGGTGAACCCGGCTATGATAGACTTTTTACGGCAGTAGCGACGCAGGTTCCGTAGGAAAACGCCATGGAGGATGTGATGATGCCGATCGGTTCAAGACATGTGCTGACCGCTCTGTGCCTGGCGGCTCTGGCATGGGCCGGCTGTGCGGGGGGTGGCCACGAGTTCATGTACAAGAACATTACCGTCGCCGACGGCACGGCAACCGCCGGCGACGGCCACAATGTCCTGTTCAAGGGAAGTCCCATCTCGCTGTCCGGCAACGGCATCAAAGTCGGCGACCAATTGCGAAGCGTCAAACTGTCTCAGCCGGATAATACGCTTGTCAATCTGATCGACACCGCCGGCAAAGGGAAGGTGCGCATCATCAGCGTCGTCCCCTCGCTGGACACCAAGGTCTGCGAGCAGCAAACGCATTACCTCAGCGAAAAAAACAAGGGCCTCGACAAGATGGTCGAGCTCATTACCATCAGCATCGACACACCGTTTGCCCAAAAGCGGTTTGCGGAGGAAGCAAAGATCGGCAACATTACCTTCCTCTCGGATTTCCGCAATGCCGATTTCGGCAAAACCTACGGGCTGCTTCTGAAAGACCCTCACGTGTTGGCCCGTGCCGTCATGGTCGTCGACGCGGAAAGCAACGTCCGTCACTTGCAGATCACCCCGGAACTCGCGCAGCTGCCCGACATGGATGAGGCTTTTCAAGTCGCGCGCAAGCTCATTACGACCAGTGGCCAGACGCTCAGTAAGAAGTGACCGCTCGATCTGTTCGTCCTAAGTCGGCAACTCATCCTTCGGTTTGAGGGCCTGGAATGGCTCATTACGATCTGCTCGTCATCGGCACGGGACCGGCGGGTCAAAAGGCCGCCGTCCAAGCTGCCAAACTGGGAAAGAAAGTCGGCATTATCGAACGCAAGGAAATGGTCGGAGGCGTCTGCATCCATACAGGCACGATTCCCAGCAAATCCCTGCGCGAGGCCGTCCTGTTCCTGTCGGGCTTCCGTCAAAGAAATCTCTACGGCGCCGGTTATCGGGTCAAAGCGCACATCACCATCGAAGACCTCGCCTTCCGCGCCAACCATGTGATCGCGAACGAAATCGACATCGTGAAGAATCAAATGTTGCGCAACCGTGTCGATATGATTTACGGCAAAGCGAGTTTCGCCGATACCCATCGCCTTCGGATCGAAGGATCGACCGGTGCGGCCGAACATACGGCGGATTTCATCGTCATCGCTGTCGGCACGGTCCCGGCAAGACCGCCCGAGGTTCCGTTTGACGATGAATCGATCATCGATACGGACGGCATCCTTCGGCTCAAGCGGATTCCCGACTCGCTGACCATCGTGGGCGGCGGGGTCATCGGCACCGAATACGCGTCCATCCTGGCGGCCTTGGGAGTTCCCGTCACGCTCATCGACAAGCGCCCTCGCCTCCTGGAGTTTGTCGACGAAGAGATCATCGCGGCGCTTCAGACACAGATGAGGGAGATCGGCGTCACGCTGTATCACGACGAAGAAGTGCTCGCCATCGAAAAAGAGGCCGACCATCACATCAATGTCTGCCTCAAGCAGGCGAAGCCGATACACACGAACACCCTGATGTACGCCGTCGGACGCGAAGGGGCCACCAGAGATCTCAATCTGGAGAGCATCGGCCTCACGCCAGATCAGCGGGGCCGGCTGTTCGTCAACGCCCACTTTCAAACCTCCATCCCTCATATCTATGCTGCGGGCGACGTCATCGGGTTCCCCGCGCTCGCATCGACCTCGATGCAACAGGGTCGTCATGCATCCTGCCATGCATTTGGCGTTTCGGACCGGACGGATACGGATCTCCTGCCCTTCGGGATCTATGCGATTCCCGAAATCTCCATGGTCGGCAAGAACGAAGAGGAACTGGCCCGAGAGGACGTGCCCTACGGCGTTGGCATCGCCCGTTACCGCGAAATCGCCAGGGGACAATTGATTGGCGACGAGACGGGAATGCTCAAGCTGCTGTTTCACCGGCAGTCGCGCGAACTTCTGGGCGTACATGCGATCGGTGAAGGCGCTACCGAACTCATTCACATCGGACAAGCCGTCATGGCGTTCAAGGGAAGGCTCGAATACTTTATCGACACCGTCTTTAACTATCCGACGCTGGCAGAATGCTACAAGGTCGCCGCCTTGGACGGCATCAACAGGCTGCCGAGACCTTGGGCGCAGCCCTCGTAAGCCCATGTCCTTTTCACAGCACCTTCGACAATTGGCTCAATCCATCTGGGATGCACAACTCACCCATCCCTTCGTCGCCGCGCTCGGCAACGGCACGTTGAGCGAGCGCAAATTTCGCTACTACATCCTGCAGGACGCCCGCTTTCTCGGGGAACTGGCGCGAGTCTTCTCGGCAGCCGCCCTCCGTGCGCCGGATTCGGAATCCGCCCTGCGGTTCACCAAGCTGGCGGAAGACACGATCGTCGTCGAAAGAAGTTTGCATGAAGGATATGGAAGCAGGTGGAAGATGAGCCGCACGCAAATGACGTCGGTGCCGATGGCGCCGACCAACTATGCGTACACGCGGCACATGCTTGCGGTCGCCCAGTCGGGATCGGCGGCGGAAATCACCGTCGTCGCCCTGCCCTGCGCCTGGATCTATTGTGTCCTCGGCCGGCATCTGTTGCGGCACGGTCCTCCGCCGAAAAACCATCCCTATCGGGATTGGCTGATGCTCTACGCCTCGCCTGAGTTTGCCGACGTGCAGCGCTGGATGCGCAAGAAGGTGGATCAGTGGGCGAAGACGGCGGGAGAAGAGGAAAAACACCGCATGGAGGATTCGTTCATCGTCAGCTCGCGCTACGAGTGGATGTTCTGGGAAATGGCGTGGAACGAGGAAAAGTGGCCGGTGTAGCCGGGTCGCCCGGTGATGGAGCGCCCTGTGCTCGCCGAACGCCCACACCAGACCAATCGTATTAATTGGAGTGGCGGTGAAAGAAGAGCAGACCGCCAAGTGCGGTGGCCAGAGCCTCCATGCAAGTCGCCGGTCAGGCGTTGGTCGCCATTGCCCTGGACAGAGGTCCGGGTCAACGTATATATATGCTGACTTTTCCGCGCAGCGGGCGATGCCCATCTCCATGACCACAACGCTCAAGCAGGTGCTGACCATCGCCGGTTCGGATTCCGGCGGAGGCGCCGGCATTCAAGCCGACATCAAAGCCATGTCCGCCAACGGCGTGTTTGCGATGTCAGTGATCACCGCGATCACGGCCCAAAACACGGAAGAGGTCACTGAAGTTTTTGAGCTGCCGCCTTCGGTGATTGCCGCCCAGATCGACGCCGTCTTCGACGACTTCGAGGTGGCGGCGGTCAAAACCGGCATGTTGTCATCGACCGACATCGTCGAGACCGTCGCCAAAATGCTGAAGCCCCAGGAAGTGGTCAACCTGGTCGTCGATCCCGTCATGATCGCAAAGAGCGGCCATTCCCTCCTGAAACCGGATGCCATCGAAGCGGTGAAGAAGCAGTTGTTTCCGCTTGCCCTCGTAGTCACGCCCAACGTCCATGAGGCGCAGCGGCTCTCCGGCATCAAGATCTCGTCCCTTGCAGACGCCCGTCGCGCCGCGAAAGTGATCCATGGCTTCGGCTGCAAGCATGTGCTGATCAAGGGCGGGCACCTGATCGCCGAGCGCGCCACCGACCTGCTCTATGACGGCAGATTCTTCAACGTGTTCAAAGGCGAGTTCATAGAGACGCCGCACACGCATGGAACCGGTTGCACCTACGCGTCGGCCATCGCCGCTCACCTTGCACGCGGCAGCTCGGTTGTCGACGCCGTCCAGTCGGCCAAGACCTACGTGACCGAAGCGATCCGCTACAGCCTGGCGATCGGTCACGGTTCGGGACCGACCAACCATTTTTATTTCCTCGGCAGCCGATGAGGCGCTCGCTCGTCTCTTCATCTCAGTCTCGGCGTCAACCAAAGGCCGCTGGGCGCAGGTGGACCTCGCTGGGTACACCGCTGAACTTCATCGTTACCGGCTTCACCTGGCTGATCGCCTCCCTTCTGCCGGGCATGGCCCTCATTCTTGGTTTGGTCTATGGCACCCCTTTGCCCCGGTGGCTGAGACCCCTGCATGTGCACGGGGCGCTGGTCGGCGGTATCCTGCAGCTGGCCATCGGCGGTCTGTTGGTGTTAATTGCCTATTCTTCGAACCGTAAGGACGCGTCTGCGCAGACCCGCAGGGCGCTGTTTCTCGCGTGGAACGCTGGAACCGCTGTGCTTCTGCTTGGCTTCTGGCTGGAGAACATGCCGATCGTCGGAGTCGCCGGACTGCTGCTGTCGGTCGCGGTGCTCTCGTTCTCCAAAACAGCCTGGGTCTATTTCGGTCATGCGCTCGGCGTCGGCTGGATGTATCGCATCGCCCTCGCCGCGTTGTTGGGCGGACTTGCCGCGGGTATCGCGATGGCGTTCCGCCTGACCAATGGATACTACGCCCATGCACGCCTCGCGCACGTTCATCTCATTGTGCTGGGGTGCCTGACGCTGAGCTTTATCGTCGTGTGTTACCAGTTCTTGCCGCTGCTGTTGCGAACACCGCCGGCCGGCATGGCGACGGCCAGATTCGCCCTCTGGGTGCTCCCGGCCGGCTTCGCGGTCTTGCTTGCAGGTTTTCTCACGTCGGCCGTATGGCTCCAACTCGCCGTCGGGTGGCTGCTGCTGTTTTCCATCGCCTTGATCTTTTTTCATCTTGTCAGGTCGTGGCTCCGAGCCGGCTCACCGGGAACGGCCGCCACCGATCACCTCCTGATCGGTGCGTTCTTTCTCCTCGTGGCCACTGCCGCCGGCCTGGCGATGGGCACGAATTATCTCAGCTATCCGCCGTTCCTTCCGATCGGCTCTCTGCATATGGTCGCCTACACGCACCTGGCCTTCATTGGCTTCCTCACACAAATGGTCTGTGGAGGCCTGTCGTACGTTATGCCCGGTCTTTTGGCGGCCACGCGTGTGCATAACCATTCGAAGCAAGAGTCATATCGCATGCAGCTCGACGGGATCATGAACCGATGGAGGACCGTACAGCTGGCCGGTCTGAGTCTGGGCACAATCGCGCTACCGGTACTGGCCGCCCTTACGTGGATCGTGCCGCTCGGTTCGGCGTACGTGCAGAGCGCTGCCTGGTTCGCGACAGGATTGCTGTTCGCCAGCTTGACGCTCTTTGCCGTCAAACTGGCCAGGGCGGTGGCCTTACAGCCGTCGTAATTCGATCCACTCTTTGAAACGGCGCCTTCTCATGCAATTACAGACTCGCCGCTTGTCGTCCCGGCAATTTTGCTACAATGCGCCGCATGGACGAATCTCTTGCGTTTAAGGACGATCAGGGACATCGGATCTCCGCCGTCCTAAGCCCTCCTCCCCAGCCAGGCAACGCGGTCGTGGTCCTCTGCCACGGCTTCCTGTCAAATAAGAACAGCGCGACCAATAAGGCGCTGACACGCATGCTGAACGAGGCCGGGGTGGCCGCCTTGCGTTTCGATTTCTTCGGACAGGGCGAAAGCGAAGGCCTGTTCGAGGACATCACCGTTTCGATTGCGGTTGAACAGGCCAAAGCGGCTCTGACCCATGCTCAATCGCGGGGTTACGAACGCCTCGGTCTGATGGGTTCGAGTTTCGGAGGCCTGGTATCCATTCTTACAGCCGCGCAGCGGCGCGATGTCGCCTGCCTCGCCTTGAAGTGTCCGGTGGTAGATTTTGCCGAAGAACTTCGCTTAGAATTTGGCCCCGGCGAACTCGCGCGCTGGCAGTCGACGGACACGATCCCGAACGTCATCGGAGGCGCGGGGCGAGTCCGGCTTAAATACGGACTCTTCGAAGATTGCCTCCGCAACATCGCCTATGCACCGGCGTCGCGAATCGTCGCCCCGACGCTGATCGTGCAGGGCGCGTGCGATGAGCTGGTGCCGCTGCATCAGAGCCAACGGCTGCTGGAGGCGCTGCGCGGTCCGAAACGGCTGGACCTTCTGCCGGAGGCGGATCACCAGTTCACAAGAGCCGAGGACTTTCGAACGATGACCGGCGCCATTGCCGAGTGGCTGGTGGGCCATCTGACGAATGCCTGAGCGTGCGCGACACGGAAGTCGGGCTGGGCAATGATTACGGAAGGCGTACAACAGACTCTCACCGTTCTGTATCCGCTCTACAAAACCGAGGTCTATCACCGTCGAGAGCAAATGATGCGCCTGACCGCGTTCGGGGCGTTCGCGTTGATTGCGATGACCTTCGCGCTGCTGCTGAGCCCACTCAAAGGCCGCCTCTCTCCCTCCGAAACCCTGCTCTTGGCGCTCGGCAGTCTCATCTGGTGCGGATTGTTTTGCGGGTTGATCCTTCAACAACAATATCGCCACAGGCTGGCCAAGCAGGTGCTGATCCAAATCGAACAGGCGCTCGGGTTTTATGAAGACGGCCTGTTTATCGACCATCAACCACTGTATCCCGCCAAGTGGAAAACCGCCTGGCTGCGGGATCGCACCGGCCTGCATTACCTGGTGTCTCTCTGCGCGTTAACGGCCATCTTTCTGCTCGCCCTGCTTCTGGTCTAGCAGTCTTCATTCTGGTCTAGTGTCTTCCCGTCGCGTACTTGCTCGGCCCCTCGACTTCCCGCTGCGTCTGTCGCGAAATCCAGTTTTTGTAGCCAATCGAAGGCTTCGGCTTCACAATGCATCAACGCCGAGCTGGAAGCTCCAGGCAATCACTTCGACGAAAGACACGTCCCGTGACCGCAAGTCCGTCGAGAACTCATTGCTCGATCCTGCCTCTCTTCACATGTGCCGCCGCAATGCTCATCTGCCTGTGCATCGGTTCGAGCGCGACTGCTGGTGACCCGCCACAGTCACCCAAGCCTCATAGCCTGATCCACCGCGAGACGCCGGAAAATGCGCAGCCCGCTGCCGGACCAACCACGGCGGTCCCAGAATCAGCGACCAGACCGTCTTCCGCCACGCGTCCAACACCAAAGAAACTCACGAAACGGCCGGCCGACTCCTCCATGGCCGGACAATCTCCAGTCACGACAACATCTCCGACACCCGGCTCTATTCCGTCAGCAGCTCCTCGCGTGCAGCCAAGCAAATCGGCCACCGAAACGCGAGGGTCCGTCGCCGTCACGGCGCTCGCCGCATCGGGCACCTCGGTGCTAAGCACGGCGCCCCTGGCAAGCGGCGGAGCAGGCACTGCTTCAGCGGCGCCGGCCGCCCCGTCGGCTGCGAAAGCCCCGCTGGCGGGTGCGCTCGCCGGAGTGAGCGCAGTTCCTTCCGCCGCACCTGGAGGCACCGCGGCCGGGCGCGGCCTTCAACGTCTGGCCGCGCAGTTGCCTGGCCTGACTGAGCTGATCGCACCGACGGTCTCCATCTCTACTCCTCTGCCGTCTCCGGGAAACCCATCGTCCGATCCGTCTACGTCACAGCCCCCGCCTTCACCTCCGCCATCTACGACGACGCCTCCTCCGTCGGCTCCTGCGCCGGGCCGCGGAAGCGCAACGCTCAGTTGGACGTTGAACAGCGAAACGGATTTAGCCGGCTACAAAATTTACGTGGGGACTGCGCCGGGTCGGTACACCTACACGGGCTCGCCGTTTACGATCGGCGTCACGGGCACTTACACAATCGCAGGCCTGCCCTCCGGCCAGACATACTACTTCGCCGTTTCGGCCTACGATTACTTTGGCGCGGAGAGCGGATTGTCTAGCGAAGTCAGCAAGAGCATCTACTGACGGAGCTAAAAAGGGCCCTCGGCTGCGTTCTCGCTTCACTCAACGCCTCGACATACCGTACAACCTATGCCTCGACGTTTCGGTTGCTGCGGCCTTGCCGAACGGCCTTTTTTAAGCTTCGCCCCGGCAAAACCGAGCACTCAGCCCTAACAGCTTACTTGGCGCAGCGGAAGCCCGTATAACTGTTCTTCGTCTCAGGCGGAAGCTTGAAGCGTCCATACGTGAGAAGATACTTCGGCAGGTCCGACCAGGACCCCCCGCGCAGGACTCTGAACTGGCCTTGGGACGGCCCGGGAGGATTTTTCTCCGGCGAGATTTCATAGTAATTCGTTCCGTACCAGTCCTGCACCCATTCGTACGCATTGCCGGCCATGTGATACAGCCCGTACGGACTCTTGCCGGCTTCATGTGAACGCACGGGAAGCAAGACCTGGTTATAGCTGAAGCGCGCACCGAGCGCGAAATTCGCCAACTCGCTGGTCGGTGTTTGACTGCCCCAGGGATACAGACGCGCGTCCGTCCCTCTCGCCGCTTTTTCCCATTCCGCTTCGGTCGGGAGCCTCTTACCGGTCCACGTGCAATAGGCGTCCGCATCGCCCCAATCGACCCCGATGACCGGCCGATCGCCATGCTGCGCCAGGTTGACCGTCTCCCATTTCCAGGGAGGAGAGCGTTTCACAGCGGCGATAAAGGCGGCGTATTGCCCGGTCGTCACTTCATGGAGATCGATCGAGTACGCGTCGAGCCATACCCGATGGGACGGCCGTTCGTCCTCTAGCGCCTGTGTGCCGTCCGAGCCCATCGTAAAATGCCCGGCAGGGATCTCAACCATCGGTGTTTGCGGCGCCGGGGTTGTCGTCAATGATTGAGATTTTCTGAGTCGGTCCAGTTGCGCCTGGGACAATGTCGTGTCAAAAGCGACAGAGAGGCCGATAAGGATGGTCAAAACGATCAAGAGACTCACGCAGCGACACCGTCGTGCATCTTCCACCCGCGCGTGTTCCTCTCAGTAGATGGTGCCCCCAACGACCCAGTGACGATCGTCGATGACATCGATGAGCAGTCGAGTGAGATTCAGGCGGGCGAGCTGGGTGGTGATCTCGTCTTCGGTAAAGGCGGCCATGAGCGAATTCAGGAAATCACGCCGCAGCACGGCCGGAGCGCCGGCCGCATAGCGGTCGACGATGGCCTGCGCCTCCTCGAGCGACTCGGGGCGGAGAAGATCCATGACCAGCACCGGGGCACCCGGCTTCACCAATTGGCGAAGTTTGTGCCAGAACTGCAATGGATTCGCCAGATGGTGCAGCAGGCTGTTGGACAGCACGGCATCGTACAGGTTTGCGCCCGGCACGGCTTCGAAGCGCTCGCACCGTAGCGTAATGCGCTCGTTCAAGCCGGCGGCGGCAACGGCCTGTTCGGCCAACTGGATCATCGGCATCGAGGCATCCACCGCCGTCACATGACAGGCCGGATACCGCCTGGCGAAACGAATCGGGATATCGGCCGGCCCGCATCCGCCATCCAGCACACGACCGGTCGAAAAACCCGGAAAGTATTCTTCGAACCGCTGTACGAATCCTTGGTTCTCCTGGCTGAAATCGGCAGCCGCGTAGGCCGCCGCCTGCTCCGGATCGTCCATGAGTTCCGGTTCCAGGACACGGTCCATTACGGTTCCTCCTTCGCGGCTACTCCGCGGGATGTACGGCTCGGCAACACGTGGACGACGTCTCCCGGTCGCACGACGCCGCTGCGAAGGACCCTGGCATAGAGGCGGCTCCACCCCGGATTGGCGCGCTGCGAGATTCGAGTGATATCGCCGTCACGAAACCACCGGGCATTCAGTTCGCATGGGGCACAGTAGCTGGACACCTCCAGACATACGTCCGGCCCAATGTTGAGCCTTGTGCCCGGCTGAAGACGGTCCCAGGCAAGCCCTGCAAGGGTCAGATTCTCTCCCGATGAACCTGCATCGATGGAATGCCCCTCGTCCTGCATGCGTTCGATCAACTCCACCGAAAACAGACAAACGGCACGTTCCGGTCCGCCGTGCACCTTCAGATTTCGCTGCCGATCCCCTTCGACTCCGTTTTGGGCGACCTTCGCCTCGAGAACCGGCTGCTTCGGGATACCGCCATCCGAGACGTTGATTTGGTGCACATGGGGGTACGAGGGCCGCCCGGACTGGCTCATGATCGTGCCACCTCGCAGGATTCGCCGGGGGTAAATTCCAGCGCAAGCCAACCATCGCGATCGCGGTGGCGTCCGCAATATAGGCCTGCCTCGGCGAAGGCGGACACAATCTCGCCGCGCTGGTCGAGGAGAACGCCGGAAACCAGCAGCTTACCGCGGGTACTATCCGCCAGAGGTCGGGCGAGGTCGAGCAATGTACGCCCGTCGAGATTGGCCAGCACCACATCGTGGGGACCGTCACCGGTAAAGCGGCCGCACCGGAGAGTCAATTCGGGGCCGAAGCCATTCATGGCAGCATATTCCCGCGCGCAAATGATGGCGGTGGAATCGTGATCGATGCCGACCGCCTGGCAGGCACCCAACCGGAGGGCCACCATCGCCAATAGGCCGCTTCCTGTACCTACGTCGAGCACGGATCGGCCTTCCCATATTTCTTCCTCGAGCCACTCGAGCAGGAGGCTTGTGGTCGCATGGTGTCCGGTCCCAAACGCCTGCTTGGGATCCAGAACGATTTCAACCAGCCCCGTCTCAGGAGGCACGCGTTCCCAACTCGGCCTGACGACAATGCGTTTTCCGATTCGCAATGGTTTGACGGATTCGGCCCAATGACGGTTCCAATCCTCATCGGGCAGCGACTGGACGACGATGTCAGGTGGCTCTTCCTCGGCCAACCGGAGAAGCGTTTGGCGCAGGTGAGACAGATGGTCCGGAGACCAGCGGTCGCTCGGCCAGTACAGGTGGATCGTGCGGCCCTCCTGCCAGGCGCCGGGAATGGAAGAATCATCCAGGAGATCTAGCAGCTCACCTGCATCGAGTGAGGATTGGATCTGTACATCTACCCAGTCATTTGCCATACGTTCTCTAGGCTGTTCAAAAAGCTTGACCGCTTTTAATTCCTTGCTCCCCACGAGAACGAAGCTTGGTGAAAGGCGCGTCTCGGCGCGCCAGGGTTGGGGAGGTGAGGAGAAAAGCTTTTTCAACAGCCTGGTTGGTGATTGACGCCATACGGACCTTCCAGTATCGTCATCGACGATGGCGGCATTCTCGCGGGCCAGACAACTGCAGCGGCTGATCGGCAGAATCGACCGGCTCATCGCACGGGGAGCCGCCCTCAGCGCCCGCTTTACGACCTACCGCCTGGCGATTTTCATCGCCGGCGTCATCTGCACCGTGTCGTTGTTTCGCTCCGGCCTGTACCACACCGGCAACATGGCCTTGGCCGCCTTGGTGCTCATTTTTCTGGTAGTAGCGTCGTATCATAACAGGCTTGAGCAGCGGATTCATCGGCTGCGGCTGTGGACGCTGATCAAATCGGCGCATCTTGCAAGGGTGCAGCTCGCCTGGCCCCAGATTCCGTACAGACCGGGCGAATCCTTCCCGACGCACGTCTATGCCCAGGACCTCGACATCACCGGTCCGCATTCGCTGCTGCATCTGCTCGACACGACGGTGTCCGACCAAGGGCGAACGCGGTTGACCTCCTGGTTCCTCACGCAGCCCCCCGAAGCACATATTTGGGACACCCGTCAGGCGCTCGTGAAGGAATTGTGCCGGCGTTCGCTCTTCCGCGACCGCCTCGTGTTGGAGGCGCAGCTGGCCGGCGAGCAGGAAATCAACGGACGACGCCTCGCCGCCGTCCTTGATCATCCGGTCGGATTTCCCGGCCTGACCCGAATGCTCATGATTCAGACGGTCCTGGCCCTGTGCACGATCGGCCTCGGCGTCGGCGCGCTGCTGGATTGGCTACCCGGCTACTGGATGTTCACCTTCGGAAGCTATGTGCTGATCTATTTCATGACGGACCAGGGCGAAGAACTGCTCGAGCACGCGGTCGGCCTACATCACGAGATGGAGCGCTTGAGCCGGGTCCTCGGGTTCGTTGAGCGGCATGCGGCGAGGCGCGGCTCCATGTTGGCCAAAACCTGCGCGCCGTTGATGGAGCGAGGTCGCGCGCCCTCGTCTTTTCTCCGGCACATCGCGCGCATTTTCCACGGCATCAGTGTCAAGGCCCATCCGCTCGTTCATTTGGCCCTCAATGCGCTGTGTCCCTGGGACTTGTTCTTTGCGTTTCGGCTCCGTCAGTTTCAAGAGCGGGTGAAGAACCGCCTCCCCGTCTGGCTGGACCGCTTGGCCGAAGTGGAAGCGGCTTCGGCATTGGCCTCCTTTGCCCATCTGCACCCGGAGTATGCCTGGCCGACACCGGCGCCGGCCGTCGGCGTTCGCAGCCGGGGCCTCGGGCATCCCCTGATTCCGGCCACGACCCGGGTCAGCAACGATATCTCGCTGGAAGGGCTGGGCACGATTCATTTGATCACCGGCTCCAACATGTCCGGCAAGAGCACGTTCCTCCGCACGATCGGCATCAATCTCTGCCTCGCGCAAGCCGGCGCGCCCGTTTGCGCAGGCAGTTTTTCGTGGAGTTGGAGCCGGGCGGCCTGTTGCATCCGCATCAACGATTCCCTCGATGCCGGCCTCTCCTATTTTTATGCCGAGGTGAAACGGCTCAAGACCATCCTGCACGCCACGGCGGACCGAGCCTCGCCGCCGGTGTTGTATTTGATCGATGAAATCTTCAAAGGGACGAACAACCGCGAGCGGCTGATCGGCAGCCGGTCTTACATCAAGACGCTCGCCGCCGGAAACGGCTATGGCTTGGTGAGCACGCATGACCTGGAATTGACGGATCTCGACAAAGAAATCCCATCGCTCGTCAACGCGCATTTCCAGGAAACCGTCAACAACGGCGCCCTGGCGTTCGACTATCAGCTTCGGCCGGGCAGTTGTCCGACGACCAATGCCCTGCGCATCATGGAGTTGGAAGGATTACCCGTTCCCAAATTCCCGTCACCGGAGATGCACTAAATCGCACCCATGCCGAATCCTTTGCGCGGATTGCTCATCGCCCAGTTTTGCGGTGCGTTCAACGACAACGCCTGGAAACTCATGGTCGCGTTGCTGGCGATCCGTCAGCTCGCCTCGACCACCGCTTCCGGGCCGGACCTCGAAAGCTCCTCTCAAACACAGACCACCCTCGCGTTCGTCGTCTTCACGTTCCCGCTCGCCGTCGTCTCGATTGTCGCCGGCGTACTGGCCGACCGGGTGAGCAAGCGCACCGTCATCATCGTGATGAAATCCGTCGAGGTTCTCTTAATGAGCGCGGCGGCGCTAGCCCTCTGGGTCAATCCGGCGGGAGGGGTCCTGCCGCTGATCGTCCTCGCCGGCATGGGCGTCCACAGCGCGTTGTTCAGCCCGGCCAAGTACGGGATTCTGGCCGAACTGCTGCCGCATGAACGGCTGGCAGCCGGCAACGGTCAGCTCGAGATGTGGACGTTCTTCGCGATTTTAACGGGCACGGCCGCGCCGGGCATTTTGCTGTCTCTGACCGGCGGCGCCGTCTGGGCGGCTCCGCTCCTGTTCACCGCTTTGGCGCTGGTCGGATTCGCGGCGTCCTGGACCATTCCGCGGGTTGCGCCGGCACGCGCGCAGGGAGGCCTCGTCAGTACACTGGGGGGCGCCTGGTCCGCGATCAGACGCGACCGGATGCTGCGGCTCGGCATCTCCGGCGCCGTCTTCTTTTGGACGATCGCGAGTCTTTTTGCTCAAAACATCCTCGTGTATGCGAAGGCGGTGCTGTTGGTATCGGACTGGCAGTCCGGGCTGCCGCTCATGATGTTGTCGATCGGCATCGGACTCGGCGCTCGCTTGGTCGGCCGTCTATCCCAGTCACGGGTCGAATACGGCTTGATTCCGCTCGGCGCAGCGGGCGTCGCCGTGATGCTCGCAGTTCTCGGTTTCGTCGCTCCAGGCCTGACCGCTACGCTGACGCTCATGGTTGTCCTGGGCATGTCGAGCGCGCTTATCTTCGTCCCCTTGAACGCCCTCATTCAGTGGCGGGCTCCGCATGACCGGCGCGGATCGGTGATCGCGTTCGAAAATACCTGTGTGTTCACCGGAATTCTTTTGGGATCGCTCGGCGCAGGCACGCTCGCAGCCGCGGGAATGAGCACCACCGGCATCTTCAGCGCGGCGGCGATGTTCACGGTGCTCGGCACGGGCTGGGCGCTGTGGCTGCTGCCAGAAGCATTGCTGCGCGCCGTGCTGGTCATGCTGACCAACAGCCTGTACCGCCTGCGCATCGTGGGGCAGGAACAGGTGCCCAAGGTCGGCGGCGCGCTCCTGGTGCCTAACCACGTGTCGTTCATCGATGGTCTGCTGCTGATCGCGAGTCTCGACCGTCCCGTCCGGTTCGTGGCGGACGCCCAGTATGCCGAGCAGCCGTTCTTCAGACCGCTGATGAAGCTGTTCGGCGTCATTCCGGTCTCGTCCTATGGCGGGCTCCGGGTGGTGCTGCGGGCATTGCGCAACGCCGGCGCCGCCATCGAGAAAGGCGAACTGGTCTGCATCTTTCCCGAAGGCCAGATCACGAGGACGGGTACTCTCTTGCCGTTCCGGCGTGGCTTCGAGCGCATCATGAAAGGCAGAACCGCGCCCATCATTCCTATTCATCTCGATCGCGTTTGGGGAAGCATTTTCAGTTTTGACCGGGGCCGATTTTTCTGGAAGCTGCCCGAGCGCATTCCTTATCCAGTCACCGTGTCATTCGGCGCGCCCCTTCCCCCTGTAACATCGGCACACGAACTGCGCGATGCGGTTCGAGTGCTCGGGGAGGCGGCTTGGGCGCTGCGCAAACCGGATCGCCGTCCGCTGCATCGGGGATTCATCCATGCAATGAGGCGACGACCCTTCCGTTTTGTCATGGCTGATCAGCGCCGTCCGCATGTCTCGGCGGCGCAGGCGCTCATCGGATCGATCGCAGTTGCGCGCGCGCTGCGTCCGCTGTGGCAAAACCAGCGCAACGTCGGCATGCTGCTTCCCCCCAGCGTTGCGGGGGCTCTCGTCAACGTTGCGGCGCCGCTCTGCGGGAAAACGAGCGTGAACCTCAATTACACGGTGGGCCGCGCGGGATTGGAAGCGGCCGTACACCAGGCCGGCCTCAGCAGCATCGTCACAAGCCGCACCTTCATCGAGAAGGCCAAACTCGAATTGCCGGCGGGGCCGGCCATCCTATGGATTGAAGATGTGGTCGAACGGATCGGCCGGAAAGAAAAGCTCTTCGCCGCCTTGCTTGCCTTCGCCGCGCCCGCTCGCATGATTGAACGGGCCTGCGGTCAGAAGACTCCCCTATCGATCGACGACCTGGCCACCATTATCTTCAGCAGCGGCAGCACCGGAGAGCCCAAAGGCGTCATGCTGTCCCATTACAGCATCGATGCCAATGCACAGGGGGCCACGCAGGTCTTGCATCTCTACCACCAGGAACGGGTGCTCGGCATCCTGCCGTTTTTCCACTCATTCGGCTACCTGGTCTTCTGGTTCGTGATGTTCAACAACGCCGGGCTGGTCTTTCATCCGTCTCCCATCGACGTTGCGGCAATCGGAGAACTGATCCGCCGGCAGCGGGTGACCTTCCTCGTGACGACGCCGACCTTTTTACAGCTCTACGCCCGCCGGTGCACACCTGAACAGTTCAGCTCGCTGCGGGTCGTGCTGACGGGAGCCGAGAAGCTGTCGACTCGGCTCTACGAAGCCTTCAAAGATCGATTCGGCATCGAGCCGGTCGAAGGCTACGGCGTGACGGAATGCGCGCCGGTCATCGCGGTGAATTGCCCGGATTTCCGGGCCGCGGGTTACTACCAGCCGGCGTCCCGGCGGGGAACCGTCGGACAGCCGCTGCCCGGCATCTCGGTCAAAATCGTCGATCCGGACAGCTTTACGCCGATGCCGCCCGGCTCCCCGGGGATGCTGCTGGTCCGGGGTCCGAATGTCATGACCGGCTACCTCGGACGAGAAGATCTCACGGCCGGCGTGATGCATGACGGCTGGTATATCACCGGCGACATCGCGATGCTCGATGACGACGGCTTTTTGACGATTACCGACCGGCTGTCGCGGTTTTCCAAGATCGGCGGGGAAATGGTGCCGCACGGCAAGGTCGAAGAGGCGCTCCATCAGGCGGCCGAGAGTGACACACAGGTGTTTGCGGTCACCGGTATTCCCGACGAGCGCAAGGGCGAGCAACTCGCCGTTCTGCACACCATGGACGAAGCCCGCATTCCCGACATCCTTGGACGGCTGTCGTCGAACGGCCTGCCGAATCTGTTCATTCCGCCGCGCGGCAATTTCGTCAAAGTCGATGCCTTGCCGGTGCTCGGAACCGGGAAGATGGACCTGCGTACCTTGAAGCAAATCGCGATGGAACGACTCGGCACGCAGTGATTTTCAGATCTCAAGCCGCAACGGGCATCCGAGAGTACTGCAAATCTGAGGTATGAGATTGTTTGCTTATGGCTGAACGCTCGCTCATTGACTGTCATGTGCATCTGGCGGCCCTTCCCGAAAGAACGAACGGATGCTACATCTCGCCGAAAATGCTCAACAGCCCGCTGTTCCGGTTCCTGCTGTGGAAGCACGGACTGCCGCGGCACGACCCGGGGGAAGCCAATCGGAAATACATCGAAGACCTCCGCACAGAACTGCGCGCTTCACGGCACGTACGACAAGCGGTCCTGCTCGGCATGGACGGCGTCTACGATGAGCGAGGACAGCTCAATCGGAACGAGACGCATTTTCTGATCGGCAACGACTATGTGCTCGAGACCGCTCGAGCTCACCCCGATGACTTTCTTCCAGGAGTGTCCATTAACCCGCAGCGGCGGGATGCGGTCGACGAGGTGCACCGCTGCGCAGACGCCGGCGCGTCGCTCGTCAAGGTGCTCCCGAATGCGCAGCAGTTCAATCCCGCCGAGGAAAGGTACAAACCCTTTTATCGCGCCCTCGCGGAACGCCGTTTGCCGTTCTTGAGCCATGTCGGATACGAATTCAGCTTGATCGGCAAAGATCAGTCCGTGGGAAATCCCGAGCGGCTCGAACTGGCACTGGAGCAAGGCGTGACCGTGGTCGCGGCCCATGCGTGCAGCTACGGATTGATGGTCTATGAGCGGTTTCTTCCGGTGCTGCTCGACTTTTCGAGAAGATATGCGAATTTTTACGCCGACATTTCAGCGCTCACGCTGCCGAACCGCGTTCGCATGCTGCTTCATCTGCGCCGTCATCCCGAAATCCACGATCGGCTGCTCTTCGGGACGGATTATCCGTTGTCCGTCACGCACGTGGCCGCTTGGGGACGGGTGGGATTCCCGGCGCTCCGCAACATCGTACGCATGAAGAATCGTTTCGACCGTCAGTACACCGTCTGCACATCGCTCGGTGTCGGGTTTAGGTCGATTGCGTCGCTCCTATCGAAGCCGCCGAAGCCCGCAGAACGCTTCCCTGCACAGTGAGTGGGAGGCATGGATCGAGACACGATTTTGACGTCCCTCCGTGAAAGGATCGTCGCCTTCGCGACATTACGTGTCTCGAGGGACCATGCTGAAGACCTCGCACAGGACGTCCTCGCCCTGCTGCACGACAAATATCCTCACGTCGTGGAGCTGACGGAACTGGTTCCACTCGCCTTTCAGGTCCTGCGATACAAGATGCTCGACGCCCATCGCAAGGCGCTGCGCCGCGGCGAGTATAATCAGGAATCGGTCGAGAATCTTGGCATGGCCGCCTCCGGAGGCACGCCCGAAACACAGCTCGACCAAAAACAGCGGGTCGAGCGCCTGGTGGCGGCTCTGAGCCGTCTCGGTGAGCGGTGCCGGGAGTTGTTTAGATGGAAGCTCGAAGGAAAACGCTTTCCGGAAATCCAACGACTCATGGGGCAGAAGTCTGTCAATACGATCTACACTTGGGACTTACGGTGTCGGAAGCAACTGCTCTCGCTCATGGGCGGCAGCTGGGAATAGATGCCTGCATCTGAGATCTGAAGTATGAGATCACACACGAATGCCTGAGCATGAATTAGAAAAGCTCTTGGGAGGCTTTGCAGCCGACACCCTGACGCCGGAAGAGCGGGACGCGCTCTTCAGTGCGGCGCTGCAGGATCAACATCTCTTCAACGCCCTGGCGGACGAACAGGCATTGAAAGAACTGCTGACGGATCCGGCCGTTCGCAGGCGGCTGCTTCAGGCACTGGATCGGCACCGCACCCAACGATCGACAGCCTGGCTGGATAAATTCACCAGCCCGGCCGGTCTGACCTGGGCCGGCGGCGTTGCCGTCGGCGTCTTTGCCGTCATCCTTGGGCTCAACATCTATCAGGACAGCCTGCGGCAGGCTTCCGAAACCGCCGTGCTCGAAGAAGGCCGACCATCGGCGCCGGCGACTGCCCCTTCGGCGCAAGCGCCGAGAAGAGAGGGTGAGATACCTGAGCCGCGCAAGGGCGCTCCAATTCCTGAACCAGCAACCCAAGACCGCGTCGCGCCGCAGCGACAGCATTCACGGGAAAAGCCAGTCGAGGGCGAGAAAAGACATCGGTTGTCGAAAGAGGAGAAAGCGGCTGAGGCGCCAATAGCGGCGCCCCCAAAGCCGGCCAACGAGAAAGCTACTTCAGGCGATCAACCGGCACGTCCAGGCTCTCCATCTTCTGCACTCAGTCTCCCGCCCATGAAGGACATTGCCGGAGCGGCTGCTGGCGTGTCCGCCCGCGCCCTTTTTTATGCCAAGGGCTCACCGGGTCCTGAGGCAAGCTTGAGAGATCTCGAAAAACACGCGCAGCCCTCGCAAGCACCTGAACGGTTTGGGCTCCAACAAACGCTCGACCAGACGGCTCCGGCAGAATATCTGGCGCTCCGCTATGCGTTCGTCGTCCGCACCTCGGAGGGGAGCGAACGCGAAGTGACCGCCGCTGAAGCCGCGAATCACACGGGTCCGGTGTTGCTCAGGGTCGAAACGAATCAGCAGGCGTATCTGCAGATCTGGACAAGCACCGGCGAGGCGCTCCCTGAACTCTTGCTTCCTTCGAAGGAAACCGGTCGCATTTCCTTGAAAACGGCGGGCCGTCAACGTCAGGAGATCGTCGTGCCTCGGGAGCGCGAGCGACTCACGCTGCGTCTCGCTCGATTCCCATTTGGCCCGATCACGCGTCAGGAAGCCGTGATGGCCGGACGCAGCTCAGGAGGCCAGATCACCGAACATGCGTCGGGGACAGAGGAACAGGCCACGTATGTCGCGAATCCGGATCCGTCCGCCGCTGAGCTCGCAGTCGACATCCCTGTGGGAACGCGCGTTCTCCCTTAGCGCCCGCTGACCCAATCACGACACATTTCCGTGCATCCTGCCGAACAGATCCCAATCGAACTGCTTCGGCGCCACCGCATGGAGCGGAATGGCGTCGATGGCTCCTCGCTCCCGATAGGCCATCATGCAGCCCACGACCTCTTCCGGACGCTCGACCAGCCGCTGAACGGTTTCATAGGCCAGATGCTGGGCAATCGCCTTGTCTTCAGGAACCGGCGGCGCTCCTCTGAGCGTGTGCCCGAGGATGGTGGCCTTCGTCGCGAGCGTCAACGGATACTGATTGGGGCGCGCCTGCCTTTGTGGCCATTGGGCGATGACGCCCGCCACATAATCGACGAGGCCGTGCACTCCGCCTTCCCGATGATGACGGTGCGGCGTGTGTTCCGCCACGACGAACAAATGGCTCTTGTTGGGGACGCCGAGCGTCCGCTTCAGCGTGCCGAGAATAATGTCATCGATATACGCATCCGGATCCGGATGCTCGTTCACCAATAAGCCTTCCGCACGCGATTGATAGGCGCAGCCCAGCGCGAGATGGCCGGACCCGGCGCCCATGACTTCCACGAAGAAAATGCTGCCCATGGCCGCGCTGGTCGCCTTGAGCGACTCGATCGATTGATCCGCCAACGCGATGGCCGAATGGTAGCCCAGCGAGACGGTGCCCTCGATATTATTGTCGATGGTCCCCGGAAGGCCGACGACTTGGACGCCGAAACCTTCGTAGACCGCTCTGGCGCCTCGCAGACTTCCATCGCCGCCGAGCACCACGACCGCGGCGTCTTCCAGGTACGGCTGGAGATTCCGCATCGCCGCCTGCTGCACGCCCTCTTCTTTGAAGTCTTCAAAACGGCTGCTGCCGATGGGGCTGCTCGCATGACTGCTCATCCCGCGCGTGTCTTCCTCGGTCACCGTTTCGATCCAATTGTTCGCCAGGCCGAGGAATCCGTGCCTGACGAAATGCACTTTGAGGCCGTACCGTTGGCCGGCGACCCGAATTTCCTTGAGAGCGGCGCCTGCTCCGGCGAAATCTCCGCCGGACACGAGCGCCACAATCCGCTTGATCTGCCGCGGCTTGAGCGTGAGACGGTCCTTTCGCACCCGCTCCAAGGACGCCCAGTTCTCGCGCGCCGCGCGCTCGCGCTCCGAGAGTCCGACCGCGGTCGAATATCCGGACAGGCGGCCATGTTCATACGTCAGGAGCACGACGTTGTCCTGGCTCTCCTTGTAATCGCTGAACTCCGTGAATGCCTCGTGGAAAGGGCGCGGATCCAAATAAATCATGAGCGCTCGAAGCGTCGAGCTATGCGTGTACAAGCAGCTCACCTGCCCCCGATGGGCTTCTCCCAATCCGTGGAGTCCGTCGATGACGTCGACATAGAGATCGAAGAAGGAGTTGCCGCCGGGATAGCAGTACAGCGGGTCTTTGATGAGCCGCTTCGCCTTCGAGACTTCCACCCCGAACGCCTTCGCAAGCGCTTCGGTCTCCGCCGCCTTCGCAACGCCTGTCATCCATCCAAAATCCGAGGACTCCAACGCATGCTCGAACATGGGTTCCGAATAAGTATCGGACCCCGGGCTGAGCGCCCTGACCACCCGCTCGTACAGCTGCCGGGTGTTCGGACTGTGGCTGATGAAGTGAAGGAATCGGCGTGGATCGAGATAATTGGTCAAATGCAGAAAGTCGAGTTGTTGCCCGACCACGCCGACCATGCGGGCAAGCGCGGCGCCGACCGAGTCGGCCCGCGGCACGCCGCGCTCGTCGTCGAGCTGATTGGACAACCGCCGGCCGACACGGTGCGTCTTGCTCTCGATGCGGGAGATGCCGTGACGCATGGTGAAGAGCAGCGTGCGATCAGCCAAGTCGCGCGGAAGCAGCCAAAAGCGATCATCGCCCAAATCGAGCACGATGCGTCCTTCCGCGAGCTGGGGCGTGAGCTGCGCGCGCGGCACGATCGCGACCGGCCGTTGGTTGGCCGGCTTCAGCACCGACCCGATCGGCGCACGCAGCAGCGGCTGCAGGGCGCCTTCGGCCACGAGCCGGTTCCATGCGGCATAAAAGACAAGCGCATCTCCGCCGCACGCTTCTTCAAGGACGGCACTCCTGGCCGCCCTGTAGGCCGCGGCTCCCGAAAACCCGCTCTGTGCCTCTTGCACGAACCGGCGCAGACGCTCGATCGCCGCCTGGACCGACTGCACACGATGCTCGGTGGACGGAGGCGGAGCCGGCGCCTCGATATTGGCAGCGGGAGCACGCCGGGCAAATTCTTCTCCGTATGCTAAAAGTGCTTCAATCGTCACGAAATCGAGTTGATTTATGGTAATCTGCATGCTCCCTCGTATAGTGCACCGGCCAGAGCATCGCCGGGTGTGGATAACATACCGTGCAGCATCTTTTGGACCTCTATGCCTCTCTTGTCAATACCTGAGGAACTCAGATGCGTAAAGCAAAAATCGTCTGTACGATCGGGCCCGCCACCGATCAACTCGACACGCTTGCTCGATTGATCGAGCAAGGCATGAACGCCGCCCGGCTGAACTTTTCTCACGGCACCCATGCGTCTCATGCCTCGGCCATCAAGACCATTAGGGAAGCGGCGGACCAACGTCGCGCTCCGGTGTCGATCATTCAAGACCTCCAGGGCCCCCGAATCCGTGTCGGCGAAGTTGCCGACAGCGGCATCGTCCTGAAGGAACAGCAATCGATCAGACTCCAGACTGTACTGGCTCGTTCTGGTGGACAGTTGGGCCACCAATCGGTTGCCGGCTCTCCGATCCAGGAAATTCCCGTGACCTACCAGCATTTGGCCCGGGACGTCAGGCCGGGCGCTCGAATCCTCATCAATGACGGCCTTATCGAACTGAAGGTCGAGCAGATCAGCGGAGGCCATCTCGATTGCAAGGTCGTCGTGGGGGGCACGATCACCTCGCATAAGGGAATCAACCTGCCGGGGACGCGCGTGAGTGCACCGACGCTGTCTGACAAGGACCGGGAGGACATTCGATTTGGCGTAACGCAAGGGGTGGATTACGTGGCTCTCTCCTTCGTCCGTGGGCCCGACGACATCCGTGCGGCAAAACAACTCATCGCCGCGTACGGCGGCAGCATACCGGTCATCGCGAAGATCGAACGGCAAGAAGCCATTACCTGCCTTGACGCCATTCTGGACGAGGCCGACGGGGTGATGATCGCCAGAGGCGATCTGGGCGTTGAAATGGGCCCCGAAGCCGTTCCCTTACTGCAGAAGCGCATCATCGCAGAGGCCAACCGTCGGCGCCGCCTGGTGATCACCGCCACCCAGATGCTCGAATCCATGACGCAGCACTTGCGTCCGACCCGCGCGGAAGCGTCCGATGTCGCGAATGCGGTCTTCGACGGAACCGACGCGCTCATGCTCTCCGCTGAAACGGCGATCGGCGCCCACCCGGTCGAAACGGTCCAGGTCATGGACCGCATCATTCGAGCCGCGGAGGAGGGATGCGAGCCGGGAGTAGTCCCCAGGCGGCAAAGCGACTTCGGGGACATGACCCTGCCGGAAGCGATTTGCACCGCGGCGTCATCCGCCGCATCGGCAACGAAGGCCACCGCAATCGTCGCGTTCAGCGAACTGGGGTTGACCGCCCGCCTGATCTCAAAGCAGCGCCCGGCGGCGCCGATCATTGCCTTCACGCCCTTCGAACCGGTGCGCCGTCAAATGGCGCTCTTTTGGGGCGTCCAGCCGCACACGATGCAGGAGATCGCGCAAACCGACGAGCGCGTGGACGAAGCGGAACGCCGGCTCAAAACCGAAGGACTGGTGAAGTCCGGCGAGCGCATCGTCATCCTGTCCGGGACGAGCATCGGAAAGCCAGGCGGTACGAACCTGATCAAGCTGCAGGAAGTGGAATAGCGTGGACGAAGTCTGCTCCTGCTCAGTCTAAAAGACCAGCCTCTCAAGCCTCGTTCGTGGAAGCTTCCAGCGAAAGGGAATGACGCACATCGTGGCACCTTGCGTTTTAGGGATTTTCGCTTTTAAGTCGATATCCAACTCCTAGCTCTGTCACCAGGTGTTTCGGGTTGGCAGGATTCGTCTCTAGCTTGTTCCGCAGTTGCCGCATATAGACACGGAGGTAATGTCCTTCTTCCACATGTAAGGGTCCCCAGACCTCTTTGAGCAATTGCCGATGTGTCACGACCTTGTCAGCATGCCGTACGAGTGCGGCCAGCAACTTATACTCGATCGCCGTGAGATGGATTTCTTTTTCGTCCACAAAGACGAGGCGTCGCCCCAGCTCTACGCGGACGTTCCCAAATGTAAAACTCGATTCGGCGTCAGGTCCGTCAGGTCTGGCCGCATGACGCAGCGCCGTGCGCATGCGGGCAAGGAGTTCATTGATGCCGAAGGGTTTCGTCACATAATCGTCGGCGCCGAGGTCGAGCGCCACCACCTTTTGTTGCTCCTGTTCGCGCGCCGAAAGGACGATGATCGGCGTCGCGCCCCCTTCCCGCACCTGGCGTATCACTTCTGTACCCTCCATATCGGGCAGCCCTAGATCGAGAAGAATGAGATCGGGATTTCGTGTTTTGACTTCGATCAAACCTTTTTCACCTGTCATCGCTTCATGAATGCGGAAGCCGTGGGCCGGAAGCGTCGTCTTGAGGAAGCGGACAATTTCCGCTTCATCCTCGATGAGAACTATCGATGCTTCCTGTGACATGATCATCGTTCGTTACGGAGATGCATGGCGCCATTGAGCGTGCTCTGTTGCCACGGACGGCTGCTCGTTCGACAAAGGAATGGCAAATCGAAATACCGCTCCTCCTCCCGACCGATTCTCCGCCCAGATTCGTCCGCCATGGGCTTCGATGATTCCGCGACAGATGGTCAGGCCAAGCCCCACGCCGCCTTCCCGAGCCGGCTTCGCACGGTAGAACTTGTCGAAGATCCGAAGTTCCTCTCCGACAGGAATGCCCTGCCCGCGATCGGCAATTTCGACCACTACTTCACGATCACTTGCTGAAGCGGAGATTTCGATCATGCTTCCAGCGGGCGCATACTTCGCCGCATTCTCCAATAAATTGAGGACGACCTGTTCCAACAGCACTCCATCGATTTGCACCATCGGCAATTCAGGAGGAAAGGCAGTCTTGACGGTGTAATTCCGTAACCGCTCTTCCAAGCGGGACAGCGCCGCTCCCACAATTTCATCCAACGGATGCCATTCCTTGTTGAGACTCACAGCTCCTGCCTCAATGCGCATCATGTCGAGCAAGTTTTTCAGAAGCCGATCCAGCCGGTCCGCCTCACGATAGATGGACCGGGACAGCTCCAATCGATCTGTTGTGCTCAACTGGCTTCTTTCATCCAATAAACTGCTGGCAGCCCCTGTAATGGTGGCCAGCGGTGTCCGCAAGTCGTGCGATACGGAACTAAGAATGGCGTTGCGCATCCGTTCCGTTTCGACTCGCACATGAGCCTGTTGGGCTTCTTCTGACAGACGGGTCCGTTCGATTGCCAATGCAACTTGGTTGACAAGCGATTCAAGGAGATGAAATTGGTCTGGGTCCAACAACAACGTGTGCTCTTTCGGCCGGACTGCCACGACCCCGATCGGTCCCGTGG
>JBKPSD010000059.1:0-19968 GCA_046734935.1 Nitrospirota bacterium | reverse complement strand
GCGTATTTCTCGATGTAGGTGCCGAGCAGTCGAAGCCGATTCTTTTCGAGCTGTTCCTTCTCCTTCTCGTAGCGATGATAGACGCCCCAGAATATCTCGCTCTGCTCCTCGTTCAAATTCATGTTCCGCTCGAAGACCTGTTTGCGTTCGGTCGAGAGGACGTATTGGAGCTTCTCGGTGTCAAGATTGGGGCGAATGCGGACGATGTTGAGCGGGGATTCCTGCGCCTGCAGCGCTGGACACATCAGCAGAGAGAGCGCGCACATGCCGGCCGCCACAAGGGGCTTCATAACCACTCCCCTCCTTCCCGGGTGATTCATCAAAGGGCCCATCTAGTATACGAGTGGAATCTGTTGCGCCAGTTCCATCCTGATCAGCGAGCGGATTTTGGTTTCTATTTGGATGTAGCGCGCGACCTTCGTGTAGGGCAGGACCTTTTCAAGCTTCTCGGAGTATGACCGCTTGAGCTTGGTTTCCTGCTCCTCGACGGACAGCGCGTCGTCGAGCAACTTCTTCGCCGTGTTGTCGGGAATGGATCCTTTGTTGAACGCATCCGCATAGTCCTTGATCGTCTGGCCGAGCTTTTGATTCACTTGCTCCAGGTCCTTCTGATAGGCATCGTAGATCGGCCAGAACTGCTTCGCCTCCGCTTCGGAGAGCTCCATGTTCCCCGCCACGATCAATTTCTTGTCCGCTTTCAGCTTCTGTTTCAAGATCTCCATGTTGGAGTCAGACATCTGTTGGCCAAGCGCCGGGATGGCGCACACCAGCAGGGCGAATACGATTGCTGCGATGCTTCTCATCATCATCGTCCTTTCTGCTCAATGACCTCAGCTGTAGGTGTCAAATCGGGGCGCACACCGTAACACCATTCCCGTCCGGCGGTAACTGTCAAAACTGACAGAGGGTGAAAAGCGACAGCCGCAGCGCGGCGCTTGCCGTTATGTCATGGCCCGCCGCGCTGCTGTCGTTTTTAAAAAGCGGTGTCCGTCATTCGCCGGCTATTGTTTGCCCATCGCCGCCCCGAGCATGGCATGCAATTCCTTGGAGTTTGCATTCGGCTTGACCTTCTGCGCGATAATGATGTCCGACGGACGCACGTCCTGGCCATAATAGGCCGCATTCAGCTCGTCCCTTGCGCGAATCAACGCTCCGTCGAATGAGACGCCGGCGTAGAGTCCTTTCGCACGTGTGAACGTGATGAAATCCGCCGTGAGGTTCGTGTCGGCTCCCTCGCCTTTCGGCCCGATCGCGACCGAGCCGTCCGCGCCAAGCTTGATCTTGTTCGCCAACAGCGAATCCACCGCTTTCGCCGTCATGATCAGCAGGATGGCTTCCTGGGACTGGGCTCCGGCCTGAAGGCCAAAGCTGGCTGCGGAGGTCTCATAGAACACCGGCTCGCTCCAGCCGCCTTTTTCATCGCGTGCCAGTACTACGCCGTTGCCGCCTTCCACGCCGAAAATGAAGGCGCCCTTCGTCAGTTTGGGGACGATGTAGACTCCCTTAGCCTGTTGCAGGTGGTTGCCGAACCACTTCATGTCCGGATCGTTCATGAAGTTCTTCAGCGTCGCTTCAGCCTGATCAATCAGCGCTTTGGCATCGGCGGCGTCATTTGCCCGCACGACGACCGGTGCAGCGGTCAATCCAATAGTCAACGCCGCAATGGCGCCGGCGCATGCCAGCAGCCGATGAAACCTTGCCCAACTTGCCTGTCTCATGGTTCCCTCCTTGGTTGGTTGATTGTCGTTCAACGCGCTTGCGGGGGCGGCGGATAACTTTCGAATGCCTTGGCGATGGCTTCGTTTCCCAGCTCGACGTTGTCCTTCGTCGAGTCTTGCAGGGTACCCACGATCGTCGCCCGCCACACGAGCTGCTTCTTCGCCGGTTCGATCAGGTCCAAAATCAGGGTGCCTTCCCGATATTCAACCGATGTGACGCCCCCTCCATAACCGGCACCCCATCCGTATCCGCCGTAAGGGCCACGCGCCACGCCGACCGTGGGCCCGGTGCTTTCGAGCCGTTGTTTGTCTTGCACGCCGACCCAATAATGGACGAGGAGATCCTGAGGTTCATCCACCGGCACTTGACGGAGTCCTTTCCCGACCAATTGACGTACGACGGCCGACTCGATGCGCTTCTGCATCAACGAATTGTCGTAGATCCCGCCTTTATTCATCTCGGCAGGTCCGGCGAAGGCAAAGGTCTTGAACGACGAGAAATCCGCCGTTTGATCGTAGTCGGTTTTGACTTTAAACGCGTTGCAGGCCGCGAGGCATAAGGCCAGTATCAAAACGCACGTTGTTCGCCGACAATGCATGACCGTCCCTCCGCCTTGCTTAGCGCCGTTCACTCGATGATGGCTCTGCTACCCCAACGGCCTTCCTGCCCTCGCCGGATGTATTGACCACCTGTGCGTGCCGCGGGGTACCCGAGGCAAAGTAGAAATACGCCCCAACCACCAGAAAGTTGATTGCCACCGCAATCATGTTCCAGACGATGACCGGCCTGGAATCGACCAAGATGCCGTAATAGACCCAGATGATCTGAAACGTTCCCATGATCGCAGCCATGGTCGGATTCATGCCTTCGCAGGATCGCCGTTTGAGCATGGCGATGAGATCGGGCATGGCGGCAAATGTCGTTCCGAACCCGGCGACGAAGCCGATGATGTCATGAAGGGGCATGGACATAGGCGTTCTCCTTCACCGGGCATGCACTCAACTGCATTGGGATGCGTCACTCATGTACGTGACGAGCACTCCATAATGATCCGATCCGGGCGCTGTTGATGCCGCATCCGAGTGCCCGAACAGTTCCTGCCTGAAGCACCCGTTGACGCTTTGAAACGGATGTCGCATGAGGAAAAGAAAATCCACCCGCCTGGCCTCGCTGATCCCCTTCTGATAGCCGGCAACGATTTTTTCTTGCTGGCTTTCAGGAAGCCGCCTCATCGCGGCCCGAAGCGCCGAAGGAACCTCCCGTACGCCTTGGCCGGCAAGGACGTTGCGCTGAGGGTCGAGGCTGTAGACTTCCGTTTCCGGGCTGGCCATCGCATAGATGTCCCTGAGCCCTGCTCGTTCCAGCTCGCGGTATTCCGGATCGTCGGGCTCGAAGTTAAAATCCCCGCCCACGATGACGCCGAGATAGTTTCCGGCCGAATACAGTGCTTGGAGCTCCTTCACCAACAGGCGAATCTCCTGCATTCGCCGTTCCTGGTCCTGCTCCATTGCGGTCACAATCCCGTCGAGGTCTTCGCGTCGTGCCTTGCCGCTGCTCACGGCGTCATTGATTTTCTGTATGAAGAAGGCATTCCGTTCGATGCCTGAGTGCAGATGCAGACTCACGGCCAGCAGTTTTCTGCCCGTGTTCGGGTTCTCGACTTCGGCGATCAGCGCATACCGTAGCTCCCCCGTTTGAAACCCCATGTAGTCGTCGCAGCGTCCGAACCCTCCGCTGAGTTTGAGGCCATCCACTTTCCGCACTTTCAGCGGAGTCTTGGCGAGAACAGCCAAGCCGTTGTTCAATCCCGGAACGACCGCAAGGCCCGGCGCCAGCCGGACTCCGCAGGCATCCACCTGGTGTACCGCCCGATACTCCAAACCGTAGCCCTTCACTGCCGCGACGTACCTTTCAGCCATCTCAGGCAGCGGATTGACTTCCTGAAGGAGCATGACGTCCGGCTGGATGGCGGACAGCTGGCGAAATTGAAGGTCGAGCCGCGCTTGGCGGGCATCCTTCGATTCACTCGCTTTGACCGTCAGACCGCTCGGCTCAAGTCCGTGCAGCGTGTTGTACGTGAGCAGTCTGACCCGCTGCATCGGAATGCCGGTCGGCTTAATGATGTCGCGGGCAGGCTCCGTACAGGCGCCGGTCATCAGCGCCGCAGCGACCAGGAGGGACAATCGCGGCGGACGCCGCGCCTTGCCGATCCTTTGAGGACCGCACCTGTGCATGGCGCCACTTTTAGAAGACCTGCGATCGGATGGCCAAATACTGGGATTCCGGCAGCAACAGCCAGTTGATGATGCGCTTGACGCCGATCGTCGCTGCCGCGGTTTTTTCGGCCCGGGTCTTTTCCTCGTCGCCGGATACGACTCCAAGCAATATGGCCCGGTTGTCGAGCACTTCAACGTGAACGCGCGACTCGACGATCCCGGGCGTGCGCGCCAGTGCCGCCTCGACCTGCGCTTTCACCGTTGAATCCGGAATGACCTTGCCGACAGTGTCGACGGTCCGCTTGACTGGAAGAAAAGCATTGATCGACCGAAGCCCTTCCACCTTCTTGGCGGCCTGAAAGACGGCTTCGGCCTGCTCAGGCGCATTGACATGGCCCACCACATATCCGTGATCCATGAACACATAGGCAGTCAACATGAGGCCTGCGAACGCCGGCTCTTCGAGCAAAACTTGTTGGAGTTGCCGCTGATGCCGGTAATCGTCCGCCATTGTCAAAGATTCTAGGCCGGATCCGGCGGCATCGACCACTGTGCTGTACCTGTCGCCTCCGCATCCTTGAAGGAGCAGCAGAGCTGTACAGGCCAGCCCCGCCCAAACGACGCTTCTGTTCTCACAGGTCAGCATGGCCTTCGACACCTCAGTCGCGATACGCCATCTTCGTTCAAGCGTCCGGTCTGATTCAAGGCCCATCCTTCCGACCTCCTTGAAGCTGGCCGGAGCCTACGACTTTCGTCAATTCTCCTCGATACCGCTCTCCGGTTTCATGGTTGGTCGCTTCCACGAGGACAATCGCGCTTCCTTTGTGGTCATACAACGTGAACCTGACCGCACGTCGGTCGGTGTTGCCGACCAGACGGCCGTCTTGGCTTTCGAGATCTCCTGAACCGACCGCCACCTTGGACGCGGTTTGACCGGCAAACAAGTAGGTCTGGTTGGTCCGGATGATCAGACGCACCGAGCCTTCCGGAAGTGCGGCTCCTTCCTTCTTGATCAAGCCTTCCCATTCGCCGACGACCATTTGTACGTCCGTAATCGGCACCCGTTTCCACGAAGGATCCTGTTCATGCGATCCTCCCGCACATCCGGTCAATACGCCTATCACCACTATGCCGGCCGACAAGCGAAGCCTTTTGCTCATCTCACCGGCTTGGGTCATAGGCACCTTTCGCTGACGCCGCCGACAATGTCTTATCCTCCGGGCACCGATGCCTCGCAGGCGCGGAGAGTGGGCGTCAGTGTAGCCACTCGGAGAGAACGGAGGAACTGTCAAAACTGACAGTGCGGCTGGCCGTACACGATTGGCCGTTGGCCGGACGAGCGCCCAGGCCCGCTTCAGGATCTCGCCCTGGGTTGCGATCACGCATACATCGGGCGCCCATCGCTCAGGGCGACCCACCCGCGGATAACTCGATAGACGAACCAGAGCCCGACGAGACCCATGGGCAGCCAGGCAATCAGGATCCCGATCCCAAAGGTCGCCACGACGAAGAGGAAGCACAGCACAATCCACAGCAGTCCGAACCAGAAGGTCCGAATCTGCCATCGAAAATGCGATTCGAGCCACGTGCCGCGCACCTCGCTCCGTTTGACATAGTTCAGAATGACCGCGATGACCGACGGCCACCCGGTCAAAAACGCGCCGACGATCGTGGCCGTGCCGATGATCCCGGTGAGCAGACTAAAGGTATGTAGCGCGTAAATCACCTTGGTCCAGGTGACGAGCGGGTCAGCCGGCCGCTCCACCTGTCCTCCGCTCAGCTGGCTTGTCATGCCCTCGTCTCCTTCATCACGCCGGTCAACGCCAATCCACGGCTCCAAACCCCGATTCCCCGAGGAACACATACATCACGCTGGCCATGCCGACGTCCTGATTCCGATAGTCGATGTTGGAGTAACTCGCGTTTCTGTGGGCGTGCTGGTAGCGGACGGCCACGCCATGACGGTCATAGATCCGCACGGTCAATGAAGACTCTCCTCGCATGATGTTCTCCCAGGCCCCCTGTTCTGGAGACAGCACGTCGCTGACATAGAACTCGCGGGCCGTCAGGTCGATCATCGCCCGGTCGCCGAAGATGAACCGGAGCGATAAGAGCCCCTCAGGCGTCAGTCCATAATGATAGTCCCGCTCTCCCTGCGCTTCCATGTTGCCCGCTGCACCATATCCGATTCCAGCAAGCGCCGTCCCCTGCAACGCCACAGTTGATGACAGCCAGTTCTGCCAAGTTGATCCCACCCCTAAGGCCGTGCTCGACACACGAAAGACCTGTGGCGAGATGTAATCGTACATGCCATACAGCCCCCAGATTCCCCTGGTCGATTCACCTGCGTAGCTCTTGCCCCAGAGCAACCCTCTCGTGTTGATGCTTTCCAGCACGTTCGCGGTCACGGCGGTCACATGAAAGTCGAAATAATCGAAGGGCCGAGCATAACTGTAGCCTGGCTTGCCGGGGAGACCGTAACTGAACGTGAAGTCGGCGACGGCCCCAGCCTCCTCAACTTGCGACGAGACGTTGCGGCTGCTCGAGGTGAACGAACCTCCGGCCATGAAGCGCATGAAGGTCGCCGGTTTACGACTCGGGAACACGTCGTCGAACCGGCTCCCGAATACGAGACGGTTGAATCCGGTCGGAGGCGAAATGAGCGCTGCGCCGAGCTCCCGCCAGAATCCTGGTGGTCCTTCGCTGTCCTCCAACAACAAACTTGCCATCCGGAAAAACGGCTCGCCGATAAATGTACCGCCGATCGGCGTCGAGATCATGTCGTTGATGGAGGGATTCGTGGTTTCCCCGGCGATTTCCCACACAAAACTCCCCGCAGCGCTGTACAGGAATGATTCCCAAAAATTGAGGCCGGAAGAGCGGGCTAAGCCGTAATAGACGCTTCCTCCATAGGGATGCAGAAACTGATTGACCTTGAACTGGTCGTTGTCGATGACCCATTTCGAATCCGTCAGATTCTTCCAAATGGTGTCCCAGCTCGTCTCGTAATCGGAGGTGGGCTCGACAAAGTTCCGGTCAAACCGATTGAGCAGAAATTCATACAGCAGAATCTCCCCGGCCGGGAGAACATAACTTCGGCCCGCTCCCGTTTCCCAGGACAATTTGTCGTTCCACCAGTCGCGAACGGGTTTGAAGACCGTGCTGGACTCGCTTGGGTTCGGAGAGGTTCCTTCAGCAGGCAGCGGCTGGTAGGGTGACGGAGGGCCTTGTACCGGAGCGGTGGGCTCCTCGGCGAAGCTCATGCCGCAGAGGGGGAACACATTGGCGAGAACGAACAGGCAAGAGACGAGATTCCTGAAACAACCCAACCAATGGTTCTTTTGCATTCAACGCACGACGAATTCAGAGTCTAGACAGGCATGTAGCCTCTCGAGGAGAACCGTCAAGGGTTCGAGGAACGGGGCCCCAACGCTTGACGGCATGCGGGAGTAAGATTCGATTGCTGGCCGTGCAAACATTGCATGATGCGTCCGCCACCGGGTCTGATGTCCGGACAGAGTTTCTTGACATCTTCATCGCAGGCTTTCCGCAAGAGCTGAAGATTTTGTTTTCCGCCCGCCGCCTCCTCAGGGGATTGCTCTCTCGGGCTATCTTTTGGCGATCCTTGCGGCGGATCGGCAGAATAGGCGCTATCAGGAACGCACGGCGTGAACAAGAGCAACAGGCCGGCAAGCATCACAATGGAATAGCGCGGCGTTGTGGAACAAGGCTCACCCATGCGTCCCCCTTTGGTTGATTGTGAGAGCGCAAGATACCACAGCTCCTCCCCTCCTGCACGTTGCAGCAAAGATTAACCATGTACGATAATGGATAAAGAATGCACTTTTCCCGTCGAACAGTGCTGAAAGCGACCGGGCTCGGCGCCCTTCTAGGCATGACCGGCGGCTGCGATGCCGTCGGGGGCGTGTTCGGGCGCATGTTTGCCGTTCCACCCCGTGACACCACGTACTTCACCAATAATTCGAAATTCTATGTCGTCAACTACGCCGACAGCGTCGTCTCCGTGTCTCGCGAGGTGAATATCGAGCAATGGAGATTGAGCGTCAAAGGTGTGGTGAACACGCCTATGACGATCGGCTGGCGGGACATCCTCAACCGCGACTCCTACGACCAGGTCTCTACGCTCATGTGCATCGATACCCTGCCCGGCGGGGACAGCCTGGGAAACGCCACGTGGCGTGGAATTTCACTCAAAAAGCTGCTCCAAGATGCGGGCGCGGACGAAGAAGCGGCGCGCGACGTCATCTTTCGCGGCATCGACGGATACGACGACAGCATCCCCTTCACACGAGCGATGCAGGATGACGTCATGCTCGCGTTCCTCATGAACGGGGAAAAATTGCCGAAGGAACACGGGTTCCCCCTCCGGCTCATCGTGCCGGGACTCTACGGCATCAAGAACGTCAAATGGATCCACGAGATCGAAGTCTATCCCGGCGACTATCTCGGCTACTGGCAACGTAAAGGCTGGACGGACGACGGGACCATCAAGATCTTTTCACGGATCGATTCGCCGGGCCATTACCAGACCTTGAGGGGGCCGGAGCAGACGTTCCGCGGCATCGCGTTCGGCGGGCCCCACACCATTGCGAAAGTGGAACTGAGCTTGGACAACGGCCGGACTTGGAATGAGTGTCGCATCGAGCCGCCGATGTCGCCTTACTCATGGGTGATATGGAGTTACACGTGGAGGCCGCCTAAGCCCGGGAAATACCAGACCGTTGTGCGGGCGACGGATAACAAGGGACAACTGCAAATCGCCGAGTTGGTCCGGCCGCAGCCGGCCGGTGCCTCCGGATACCACACGATCATCGCCGAAGTCGCAGAGACGTAGTCCATGATCCGGAAGCTTTCATCAGGCGGGTATCGGCTGTATTCGCGCAAGAAGAATCCGAAGACCGGCAAGCGCCGGAACCTCGGAACATTCAAGACGCGTGCGGCGGCCGAACGGCACGAACGGGAAGTGCAGTACTTCAAACGCCAGTAGGATCCAGCCTCATATCCTTTCCCCATAGGTACTTTCCTCGCAGGAGGCACCTGGAGTACTATGCGCCCAACGCGAATCGAAGAGAAGCCACGCATGGCCGAGACCATATTCACCGATCCCATCGAGCAAGAATTCTACCGACAAGGCGAGACCGAACTCGAACGCACACAGTCCGCCGAGGCCGTCCTGCGGAAAGCGGAGGCATATGGACAAAAAGATGCGCGCTCGGAGGTGATGCAGTCGGCCTTCTACTTCCTGGCAGCCGCCCACTTTCTCGAGACCCGCGATGCCGCCGAGTCTGCGCGCGCCTATCATCAGGCCGGCCAACAGCTGCATCGAATCGGCCAATTCACGCAGGCCGCCCGGGCCTATTCCAGCGCCGGCCGTCAGGCCGAGCGCGCCGCGAGCCGGACGAACGGCACATCGCAGCACGAGCTTCAACACTTAGCCGTCCGCTCCTACTCGCGCGCCAATCATTGTTTCGCAGAGGTCGGAGAGCTCGGCTGGTCAGAAGCAGAGTACTTGAACGAGCGCAACGCTCGTGTAACGTGGGCCAAAATGGAAGGGAAGCATCCTTGGGGTCAGCTCGCCTGGAAGGTCACGAGCAATTACGGGACGAGTTTTTCGCGCTGGGGCTTGTGGGTCAGCGGCACGGTAGGCGTCTTCAGCGTGCTGTATGAGCTTTTTTTCAATCTGCAATGGCTTCAGCCGACGGAGACCGGCGCCGTCGCGGTCTGGATTCCCTTCTGGTCGGCTCTGTATTATTCCGTCAATGTCACCGCTGCCCTGGGACTGGTGGACTACCAGCCGACGCACGTCCTCAGTCAGGCCGTGGTGGTAATCAACGTTCTGGCTGGCTATATTTTGCTTGGAATCGGTATCGGCATTATCGGCCGGATGATCCGCACCCGGTAAGGCTCCCCACTGGCCGCTCGGCCTAGCGCAGAAGCAGCCCGCAATCGAAATCCGATACTCACAGGGGGAACAGAGGTCAGCGAGACCTTCATGATTCGGCTGAGGCGGTCGACCGAAATGAAGACCTGGGCCCATCCAATCCCAGTCAAGGACGACAGTCCTTCCATGGTTTGAGCCCCGCTCTTTCTGCCCGACCAGAGCACGGTTTGATCCACATGATCGAAGTGGACATCTGCTGCCTGTACATGAAGTAGATGGCAATGAATTCGTGACATTACGCAGTGGTGGCTCGTCTCAGCGCGGCTTCCTCTTTCGAATTCAACGGCCGCCATGCGCCCGGGGCCAGGTTGCCGAGCCTCAAGGGCCCGATCCCCGTTCGCACCAGCCGGAGTGTCGGATGACCGACGGCTGCCGTCATCCGCCTGACCTGCCGATTCATGCCCTCATACAGCACGATCTCGAGCCAGACGGTAGGCACCGTAAGGCGGACCCTGATTGGGACGGTCCGCTCGGGCAATTCCGGTGCGGGTGTAAGGAGGCGTATGTCCGCTGGTTTCGTGCGTCTCCCGCTCAAATCGACGCCATGCCGCAACCGGTTCAGCGCCGCCTCGTCGGGAACGCGTTCCACCTGAACCCAATAGACCTTGGGAAACTTGTGCGTGGGATCGGTAAGGCGATGCGCCAAAGCGCCGTCGGCAGTGAGAAGCATCAGCCCCTCGCTGTCGCGGTCCAGACGACCCGCTGCATAAACGCCACGCACGGAGATGTAGTCGGCAAGAGTCGCCCGCCCCTCCGGATCGGTAAAACAAGGCAAAACGCCGTAAGGCTTATGGAAAAGAATCGTGCGTGGCGTTGAAGAGGGCATCGTCGAGTGTCAAACGCCGACCGGGCGGTCACATCGTCGCGCTGTAGGTTTGTATGCGTCCCTTACGGGCGTTTATCAAGTCCTTCGCACGTATGCCCCACCGGACTCAGGTTGAAGACGGCTCACACACCGTCATCTTTCCATCTGCCTATAATGTCCATCTTGATTGCCCGCCGCGAACGGTGCACCATACGACCCAGGCCCTGATGTAGGTCGCTCCGTACACTGTTGCTCCCTTCGTCGCCGCAGCGCACCATAATGAGAACACCGTCGTTCATTCAAGCCTTCATAACCTCACGCCTCTTCACGGTTCATGCCTTTGTTACCGCTTCTTCCGTGGCGGCATCGACTTTGCTGTGGCCTGATTCATCATACTTGTACACCTTCATGCAGGAGGGATTATGACCGCACACTTCCGTCATCATCGAATCTTCACGCTCGCGGCCCTGATGGCGCCAGCGCTCATGGCATCAGGATGTGTCTCGACAAGTACCCACGAAAGCGCGCTGCAAGAGCTGCAAAAAGCCAAGAATCTGTCGGCCAGTCAGGCCGCTGAACTGGAGGCACTGAAAAAGAAGTCAAAGGCCGACTCCGATCAGTTCCAGCAGCAACTGGCGGGGCTTCAGCAGACTTTGGACCAGGAGACGAGCCAGCGCAAGACCGCCGAGGAGCAGGCCGCGTCGTTGGAGAAAGAGCGGCAGGCCCTGAACGCCCGCTCCGCGGAGCTGCAAAGCCGCCTCGACGGTCTCGAAACCGAAAAGGGTCAGCTCGGCAACGAATTGGGCGACGTACGTTCGCAAATCGCGGCACTGGAAAAGAAACTGGCCGATGAAGCTGCGCAGGTGAGCGCGCTCGAAAACGACAAACAACAACTCGTCAGCGGGACGGCCAGTGCGCAAAGCGAGATCGTCAAGCTTCAGGAACGCGCCGCCGAACTCGAGGCCGAGTCCGCCAGGGTCGCGAAGGAGCGCGAACAGCTGCGTCAGGAACAGTCTCGCCTGGCCGCGGCGTTGGATCAGGAACGTCAGCGTCTGAAGGCCGAGGCGGAAGAAAAGGCACGGCTGGCCAAGGAGCACGAACAGCTTCAGCAGGAACAATCACAGTTGTCGGCAAGCCTGGACGAAGAACGGAAACGACTGAAGGCGGAAGCGGAAGAAAAAGCCCGGCTTGAGCAAGAACGCGCGGCCAAGGAAGACGAGATCCGTCGCCTGACCAAAACGCAGGAAGAGCTGTCCCAATCGCTTAAGGACGAAATCTCCAAGGGCAACATCAAGATCCAGCAAGTCCGGGATCGCCTTACCATCAACATGGTCGACCGTGTCCTGTTCGATTCCGGCCGCGCCGAGATCAAGCCCGCGGGATTGAAAGTGCTGAAACAGGTCAGCGACGTGCTCAACAAAGTGACGGATAAACTCATTAGGATTGAAGGCCACACGGACAATGTGCCCATCAGCTCGAAGCTTCAGGACAAGTTCAAAACCAACTGGGAACTCTCCACAGCCCGGGCGACCACCGTCGTGCGTTACCTGATCGATCAAGGCGGTGTGCAGCCTCAGACGTTATCCGCCGTGGGCTACGCCGATACCCATCCCATCGAAAGCAATGACTCCGAACAAGGGCGCTCCTCCAACCGGCGGATCGAGATCGTCCTCTATCCCAAGGACTTGTCGCAGATCGCCGAAAGTGTGCCGCCCAACAACTGACGTCCGCCGTTTCCTGCTGGCGCGCGAGGCCTTCGATCCCGAAGGCCTCGCCATTTTGTCAACGCACCACCTGGACTTCTCTTCCCTGCCGCAGTATTGTGGGCTTAAGGCTTCAGCATGAGGAGATGCTTCCGTGCGCTGGCAGGGTCAACGGGAAAGTGAGAATGTCGAAGACCGGCGCGGGTTAGGGCCGGCAAACATCGGAGGACTCGGGGGACTGGGCATCGGCGGCATCGTCCTGGTCCTCGCGGTCAGCTATTTCACCGGTATCAATCCCTTGGCGCTGATCGATCTGATGAGCGGAGTGCAGACCACGACGCAGGCGCCCGTCGAATCGGTGCCGACCGGTCCCGTGAAAGACGAAATCGGCCGGTTCGCCTCCACCGTACTGGCCGATACGGAAGAGACCTGGCAGCACCTGCTTCCCAAACAGGGACGCCCGTACGAAAACCCGCGACTGGTCCTCTTTAGCGGCGCCGTACATTCCGCCTGCGGCGCGACGACATCGGCGGTGGGACCCTTTTATTGTCCCATGGATCATAAATTGTATCTCGACCTGTCCTTCTTTACCGACATGTCTCAGCGGCTTGGCGCTCCCGGAGATTTTGCGCAGGCCTATGTCATCGCGCACGAAGTCGGCCACCATGTACAGAATCTGCTGGGAGTCGCTGAACGTGTGCAGCGTCTCCAGCGGCAGGCGGGCGAAGCCGAAGGCAACGCCTTGTCGGTCCGCATGGAGCTGCAGGCCGATTGCCTTGCCGGAGTCTGGGGCTACTATGCCAACCATGAACGCGGCTTGATCGAACCCGGAGACTTTGAAGAAGGACTGGCCGCAGCGGCGGCAATTGGAGACGATCGGCTGCAGAAGATGTCTCGCGGCTATGTTCAACCGGAGAGTTGGACGCACGGCAGCTCTCAACAGCGGAAAACGTGGCTTCGCAAGGGACTGGACTCCGGCGATCCCAACGTCTGCGACACATTTTCCACGCGGCAGCTTTAACGCGAAGTCCCCATGCTTGAAGAAGACGCATGCTCCACCGCTCCCACCGCCTCCCGGGCCCCGTCGGCTTGGGAATCGATGCTGGCGGATCCGCCGTGGACGGCAACATCGTTTCTCGCCGTGGCCGCAGCTACGGTAGGCGGGCTGGCATCCTGGATCGGAAACTACACGTCCCCGGCCATAGCTCAACTCGGCGGAAGTTATCTCGGCGGTTTCCTGATCGGATGGGCCTTCCGCCGGTTTCTCAGAATCGCGGCCATGCTGGCAGCGGTCGGCCTGGCCTGCATCGGAGCGATGAAGGCGACGGGCTGGATCGATGTGGACTGGAGCGCGGTGGAGGCGCAGGTCGGGCAGACGGTGCGATGGCTCCACGGCGAGGCGGAGGGCTTAAAGAACCTCTTGACGGGTTTTCTACCTTCGGCGGGAGCCGCGGGCGCCGGAACGTTTTTCGGATTTCGCAAGAAATGAGCGAAGGCGCCGCCTGATCATTTCAGCTTTTCCTTGACTTTTCGTTCTGCCTTTCCAAAGCCCTCTGCCGTTTTGTCCGCTGCCTTCTTGAATTTCTGTTCCACCTTCTCGGGCACATGCTTGTCTTCGAGCTTTTTTGCGGTCTTCTTGAAACCCTCGGCGATCGCGTCTCCGATCTTCTTGGCTCCTTGGCCCACCTTCTCTGAGAATGAGGCTTCGCCGCCCTCTTTGGAGTCTGCCGCGGACACCATCCCATAGCTAAGGACTGCAGCGAAGGCACAGATTGCGGCACACGACACCTTCATGACTATCCCCTGTCATTGGCAATCTGAGCTCATTATACTGTGCGTCGTCGACTCCATACAGTGAAAGGATCGTTTATGCGGCTCAGCTCAAGGCGCTGCCGGTGCACCTTCGCGAGACTCGCCTGTTTGGCGGCCCTCCTGCTTGGCGTTTCCACGAACGCCTTCCCTGAGACCGCCTTGCGACCGGACGCGATCGAACGGGCCAAGAAAGCCACCGTCGGCATCCTCGAGGACACGCAGGACCCGCGCGTTCCGGACAAACCCGGCAAGATCAAAATTCGGGGAACGGGCTTCCATCTTCACAATGGGTACATTGTCACCGCGAGACACGCCGTAGAGAAAAACAGTCCGATGGGTCACATCGTCCCGAAGATCATTCACATTCTGACGACCGACCTTCATGAGCTCGTCGCCCAGATCGTGGGGGAAAGCGCGTACCTCGACGTCGTCGTCTACCGCCTCAACCAGAAGGACCGGCCCATTCTCGATGTCGGCACTGGCTTTGCGGCCGAGCCGCCTGACGTCGGCAGCGAGGTGTTTACCGTCGGCTATCCGATGGGCTGGGGTCCGACAATGGCGTTCGGCCGCATCGGCAATGCCAATACGTTTTTGCAAACCGTCGAGACCCGGCTCCTGCAAGCCGATCTCTCGGCCTGCAGCGGCAATTCGGGAGGAGCGCTGTACAACGAGGTCGGCGAGGTCGTCGGCATCATGCACGCTGTCATCCAAACCGACAAGGAGGAAAGCCAAGTGTTCTGCAGCCAGATGGCTTTTGCCATTCCCGGGACCCTGGCTTCCCGCATCGTCGCGGCGGCGATAGAGGGCAAACCGCTGGCCTTCTCCAAGCTGGGCATTCAGATGACAGCCGTGAAAGACGGCACCAAGTGGCGGATGGCCGTCAAGGACGTTTCGGAACCGGCGAAGGCCGCGGGCATACAGAAACACGACATCATCCTGGCCGTCGAGGACACGGAAATTCTGGATGCGGCACACTTAAAGAACTATCTGATCGAGCGGACGGTTCCCGGACAACGGGTGAGCGTGAAAGTGAGGAGAGCTGAAGCCGACCTGACGTTCACCGTCACCTTAGCCGGCGGATAGGGAGTGTCAGCCTTCCGATCGGTGACTTCCCCATTCCTCGATAAGAGTGGAAACAACAGGGACAGGCACCGTCGGTGCGCCGGGGCCAGCGCCTTAGCCTGGTAAGGCTTGATACCAGCCATTGGCATAAGCAAGCGTCACCGGGCAATCGAACAAGTGACCGAGATTTGCCTCTGAAAGCACCACCTTTTTCTCGCCGTCTTCGACGATTGTCCCCTTTTTCAACAAGACGACTCGCTGGATTTCCGGCGGAATTTCATGAATGTGGTGGGTGACAAGCAAAATCGTCTTGCCTTTGCGCATGTAGCTTCGCACCAGATCCAGGTAATGAAACGTCGCCGTAAGATCGAGGCCGCTCGTGGGCTCATCGAGCACCAGGACGGAAGGGTCATGGACGAGCGCACGGGCCAACAGGCAGCGGCGCTGTTCCCCGGTGGACATCGCTGCATACCGGCGATCGGTCATGTGGCCGATGACGAGATCGTCCATCACCGTCCGGGCACGCGCGATCTGCGCATAGGTAAAGTCCTGATGCCCGTAGGTCCCGATGCTCGCGTAATAGCCGGAGAGCACGACCTTCAGGCCTGTTACCTGTTCCATATAGTGATGCTGGAGATCGTGGGAGACCATGCCTAAACGCTTCCGGATCTCCCAGACGTTCCATTGGGTCTCGCCGAACAGCCGAATGACCGTCTCATCTTTTGGCACCGCGTGGACGTCGCCTGCCAGCAACTTGAGAATGGTCGACTTACCTGCCCCGTTGGGACCAAGGATGGCCGTATGCTGGTCCCGTTCCAAGACGAACGAAAGATTTTCGAAAACGCACGTGTCGCCTCGATACACCTGTGCGCGCTGGATGTCGAGGATTCGACCGTCGTCGGATGGGTCGGACATGCGCGGCAGCTATCTATGCGCCGTGGCGTCAGGCTTCATGGGGCTCGGGATTGAGTTTGGCAGCGGGTTTCTTCGGGTTCCGGGACGGCGACGCCTTTATAGAACGCGCAATGCGCGGAGTCGGGGTCCGCACGTCGGCATTCTGGGCGCGGTGAAGCAACGCATGATCCATGAGCACGAGCGCCATCATCGCCTCCGCGATGGGAGTTGCCCGAATGCCCACGCAGGGATCGTGACGGCCGTTCGTCTCTACCGTCACCGGATTCCCCTGTTTGTCGATCGAGCGCCGCGATAGACGGATGCTCGAAGTCGGCTTGATCCCGATCGTCACCACGATGTCCTGGCCGGTGGAAATGCCGCCCAGGATGCCCCCCGCATGGTTCGTGACGAATCCTTCCGGCGTCAGCTCATCGCCGTGCTCTGATCCGCGCTGCGTCACGGAGGCAAACCCTGCGCCGATTTCGACGGCCTTCACCGCATTGATGCTCATCATGGCCGCCGCCAGGTCCGCATCGAGCTTGGCATACACGGGAGCGCCCCAGCCCACGGGCACGTGCTCGGCGACCGTCGTGATTCTGGCGCCGACCGAGTCGCCGGCTTTCCGAAGCTCGTCCATGAACGATTCCAGCCTGGCCACGACTTCGGTGTTCGCCGCAAAAAACGGGTTTTCCGCGACCGCGTCCCATGACATAAACGGAATTTCATGCGGGCCGAGCTGGCTCAGGTATCCGTGAATGACGATGCCGTGCGTGTCGGCAAGCCATTTCCTGGCGATTGCCGCCGCCGCGACCCGGACCGCGGTCTCGCGGGCGGAGGCCCGCCCCCCACCGCGATGATCGCGAATCCCATACTTCTGCCAGTATGTATAGTCCGCATGGCCGGGACGAAACGTGTCGATGAGATTGCCGTAGTCCCTGCTCCGCGCGTCTTCATTGCGGATCAACAACGCGATCGGCGTGCCGGTCGTCTTGCCTTCGAAGACGCCGGACAGGATTTCGACCCTATCGGACTCCTGGCGCTGAGTGACATGCCGCGAGGTCCCCGGCTTCCGGCGGTCGAGATCCCCTTGAATATCGTCGGCAGACAGCGACAGGCCGGGAGGGCAACCGTCCACCACGCAACCAATGGCAGGGCCGTGGCTTTCGCCGAAGGATGTCACGGTGAGGATGTGACCGAACGTATTGCCGGCCATCGGCAGGTACCCCCTCGACAAGGATGTTCAAAATGACTGAGAGCGAGGCCGCAGCGAGCGAAGAGGCGAGGTGTACATTGTTTGGTACGTTGAGCCTCTAAGCGATGCGAGAACACAGCTAGCAGTCATGATCAACATCCGATTATTCCACGAGGTCGAGCTTGATGCGCAGCTCCTTCAATTGCTCAGGCGTCACGGCGGACGGAGCCTCGGTCAACGGATCTTGTGCGCGCTGGGTCTTTGGGAAGGCGATCACATCGCGAATCGACTCAGCGCCGCCCAGCAACATGATCAGGCGGTCCAGACCGAAGGCAATACCGCCGTGTGGCGGTGCTCCGTAATCGAGGGCCTCCAACAAGAATCCAAACTTGGCCTGCGCCTGCTCTTTGCTGATTCCGAGCAGGTCCAGAATCCGCAACTGGACGTCGCTGCGATGATTGCGGATGCTGCCGCCGCCGATCTCGTTGCCGTTCAAGACCATGTCATACGCTTTCGCACGCGCCCGCAGCGGCTCGGAATCGAGGAGGGGAAGATCTTCATCGAGGGGCGCGGCAAAGGGATTGTGCATGAAGACATAGCGTTTCTCTTCCTGAGAATAGTCGAGCAGCGGAAAATCGGTGACCCACACAGGCTTCCAGGCCGACGTATCGATGAGGTGCAATTCTTCGCCGAGGAGCAGCCGCAGCCGGCCGAGCACATCGTGTACGATCGCCGGCGTGTCGGCGCCGAATAGCACCAGATCGCCCGGCAGGGCTTCCGGCAAGGCGGCAAAAAACGCCTTGGCATCGAGGAACTTCGCAATGACCGAATCCAATTGGCCGTCCGCCGTGATTTTGAGCCAGGCCAATCCCTTCGCTCCGAAGCTCCTTGCCGTGTCACCCAGCCCATCGATGCGGCTGCGCGCGATGCTCTGGCCCCCCTTGACGATCAATGCCTTGACGACCTTGCCTTTTCCCGCCGCCTCGCGAAACACCTTGAACTCGCTGGTGGCGGCAAATGCAGTGACGTCAAAGAGGGGCATGTCGAACCGGAGGTCCGGTTTGTCCGACCCATACCGTCCCATGGCTTCGGCATAGGTCAGCCGGGGAAACGGCGTGGGAAGCTGGACGCCGCCCGCTTCCCGAAACACTGTCACGATCATGCGCTCCATCAGACTCATAACCTGTTCGCGATCGACGAAGGACATTTCGAGATCGATCTGCGTAAATTCCGGCTGGCGGTCGTTCCGCAGATCCTCGTCGCGGAAGCAACGGGCGATCTGGTAATAGCGGTCGACGCCGCTCGCCATCAGCACCTGCTTGAACAGCTGAGGGGACTGGGGAAGCGCAAAGAACTGGCCGGGATTCACCCGGCTGGGGACGAGATAGTCGCGTGCGCCTTCCGGCGTGCTTTTCGTCAAGATCGGCGTCTCGACCTCGAGGAAGCTTTCCTTGTTGAGAAAGCTTCGCACCGCCTGCACGATGTTGTGCCTCAGGGTCAACAGCCGCTGCATCCGCGGACGGCGAAGATCGAGATAGCGATACTTCAGTCGGATGCCTTCGGTCACTTCGGCATCGTCCTCGATAACGAAGGGCGGAGTCTTGGCCTCGTTCAAAATGTCCACGGCATCGACGAATACTTCGATGTCGCCGGTCGAGAGATTCGGGTTCTTGGAGTCCTCCGGGCGCGCCATGACCTGTCCCGTGACGGAGACCACGCATTCGCTCCGCAACGTGTGCGCGGCCTTGTGAACCTCGCGGTTACGCTCGGCGTTGAATACCACTTGCGTGATGCCGGTCCGGTCCCGCAGGTCGATGAACATGACCATCCCATGGTCTCGGCGACCCTGCACCCATCCCTGCAAGACCACGCTTTGCCCAACATGCGCCTTATTCAACTCTCCGCATCGATGCGTTCGTACTTTCACTTCACGCTCTCTTTCTTGTCGATGACCATGAGCCTCGTCGGCGGTGGATCTTGCTTTTCGGTCGTGCCCATCCTTCGCGCCTTTCAGGCCGCCGTGAAGCACCGGATTCTGGCATTTCGCCGACCGAAGCCACGCGCTCTTCCACCAACTCACGGAGCGCATTGGCTTCCCGATCGGTGAGAAAACGGAAGTCCCCGGGCGGCAGGTCGCCGAGGCACAGTGATCCCATGCGAATTCTCAGCAGCTTGATGACCGGATGTCCCACCGTTTCCAGCATGCGCTTCACTTGATGCTTGCGCCCTTCCCGAATGGTGACCTCCAGCCAGGAATTGGCCTCCACTTTCCGTACTTTTCTGACCTGCGCCGGACCGGTCATGCCGTCTGCCAGCCGCACGCCCTGCTGCAACCGCTGGATCTCTTCGTCGGTCAGGACGCCCTTCACTTTGATCAGGTAGGTCTTCGGGACGTGATAGCGCGGATGCAGCATCGCCTGGGCGAGCTCGCCGTTGTTCGTCAACAGCATCAGCCCTTCGCTGTCGAAATCCAAGCGGCCGACCGGGAACACCCGCACCGAAACCCCGCGGAGGTAATCCTTGATCGTCGTCCGGCCGCCGGGATCGTCCAGGGTCGAGACGACGTTCTTGGGTTTGTTCAACATCAAATAAACGAACGGCTG